>CAYLJO010000044.1:0-33429 GCA_964383905.1 uncultured Blastocatellaceae bacterium | reverse complement strand
AGCGGCGGAGGCACATCGGCCTTAACTCACTGTCCTCTCTATGGGGTAAGATCTAAGTTTCGTGATGAGTGTTTGAGTCAGCACTGGTTCATCAGCTTAGACGAAGCCAGGAGTGTGAGCGAAGAGTGGCGGATTGATTACAACGAGCGGCGACCACATAGAAGTTTGCAGCAGCAGACTCCAGCGGAGTTCGCGGCCAAGTGTAGCTCTTATCAACGGGCTGAACTCTCGTTATGATTGCACCTCAGTTGGGGTGAAGGTCAAAACGTCTCGCCGGGCAAAAAAAAGTTGAGCAAAAAATTTGCGCCGCAACGTCCCCCTCTTAGAAGTTCCCGGACACCACATTATTAAGAGAGGACAATATGAAAAAAGAGTTGATTAAAGGGGTCGCCATGTTGGCCTTCATCATTGTGGCCGCGGTTGTATCAGCAGGAATTTTCCAGTAAAAGTGGGCGTGACCGGCGAGGGCCGCATCCTGTCATGGTTTAGCCGTTGACGAGTTCTGGCCAATAATCGCCCGGCGCAGGCGCTTTTCTCTCCACATAAATTATCAGCTTCTCGGGCGTTATCGTGTAACCCGTTGAGATTCTTTGTCTTATTGCCAGCGTGCCCAGATCGGACTGCTGTATGCCAGCGTCTCGCCGTTATGCAGCACACGGACGACAAACCACCGCTCTTCCCCGGTTCCCTGCGGCGAGACCGCCCACGCCCATGTCACCTGTTGCAAGCCGCGCATCTCGGCGGACCCCACGAGAGTCCCGCCGTTGCTCCATAGCTCCAGGCGCGTCCATGCGCCACCGGCCGCCCCGTCATCACACCACACACCTATCGTCAGCACCTCGCGAGGCTTCAGGGCCAGCCGCGAGCCCATGAGCTCTGTATTTCCGGCCACTAAAAGCATCAATGTCGAAGAACGCGTCGCAAAGACGCGGCGAGCCAGCAATGCCTGCTGGATGGTCGCTGGCGTCAAGGCGGCGGCCAATAAGCCGGCGCGCGGAAAGCTGGAATTTCCCCAATCATCCCCGTGGTGATCCGACACGCCGATCGCGCCGACATGCCATCCATGATCGAGCGCTCGAAAATATGCCTCGCCGTATTCATCATCACGGTTGAAGCACTCTAGGGTGACAACCCGGTTGTCAAGCTGTGGCACGTAGATACAACCGTCGAAGCAACCCCTCTCGCGGCCGGGATGATTGAAGCCGGCGAGCACCTCCCGGGCGCCGGGAGCGCGTTCGGCTTCGGCCAGCCAACGGTAGTACGCCTCCATCGACTCGTCACCGGTGCGTAGATAGCCGGTGTAGTCAGCCGACCACCAGACGTTACTATGCCCCTGAAATGGAGAAGACCACTCAAAGCCACGAATCGCCACGAAATCCCTATTGCTGAGGGCGGCCGCTTGCTCTGCTAAAGCCGCCCATTTGTGAGTATTGTGGACCGCTGTTTCGCGGTCAAAGAACTCGCCGTGATCCGTGATCGCGGCGAAATGCAGTCCGCGATCACGCATCTGCGTGAGCGCATCCTCGGGGCGACCGAAACCATCGGAATTACCGGTGTGATTGTGCATGTCGCCGTAAAAGAGGCGCAATTGGCGGGATTCAAGCAGTCGCGGCAGGGCGAGGGCCTGCGGTTCAGCGTCAATGACGAGGAGCTGCGAGTTTACCGGCGAGTGATCATGTGTAGTCATCACCTCAAAAGCTACCACAGAGGTGTTGAGTACCGCTATTCACGCCCCAGCCCGGTCAAGGCTCGGTTTGAAGTGACGAGATAGAATTGACCCGGGCCGTCGAGGTAACGGCCGGTCAGGCGTTATAGCTCTCGTTATGAACGGCCGCCTTCCCGGCCAGGACGGGCTGGCTCCAATCGGACGACACCTCCCCTTCGGGCAGGAGAAGGCCCTTTTCGAGCTGGCGGATTTTGGTGGCGAAACTCGCCGCATGCGGGTCGTGTGTGACCATGACGATGGTCTTGCCATACTCTTTGTTCAGCCGCGAAAGCAGGGTGAGCACGTCCTGGGCGGAAGTCGCGTCGAGGTTTCCGGTGGGCTCGTCCGCCAGGATCAGGTCCGGATCCGTGACGATGGCTCGCGCGATGGCGACCCGCTGCTCCTGGCCGCCGGAGAGCTGGCGCGGGAGGTGATGGAGCCGGTCGCCCAGACCGACCAGCTTCAGCGCCGTCGCGGCGTGCTCCATCCGCTCCTTCTTCTTCAGATTGGTTAGCTTGAGCGGCAGCTCGACATTCTCGATCGCGTTCAGCACCGGGATCAGGTTGAAGGACTGAAAGATGAACCCAATGTGCTCGTTGCGCCAGCGGGCGATGGTGCGGTCGCCGAGCGAGCGCAGATCCTGGCCCAGCACGAGAATCTCCCCACCGGTCGGCCGGTCCATCGCCGCGATCAGGTGCAGCAGCGTCGATTTTCCCGACCCGGAAGGCCCCATCAGGGCGACGAACTCGCCCCGATGAACGGTGATGTCGGCGTCCTTTAAGGCCAGGACCTGGAATTCATCGCGGGTATATTCCTTGGTGAGCCGATGAGTTTCGATAACGGTTTCCGCCATAGCTTGAGTCCTTAGTTAGAGTCTTTATTTGGAGCGCACCTTCTGTCCATCTTTCAGATCCTGTGGCGGGTTGACGATCAGGTCTTCCCCGCCGATGAGTCCGTTCGCGATGTTGACGCCCTGCGGCGATGTTCCCGCAACCTGCACCGTGCGCCGGACGGCCTTCCCGTCAACCACAACAAACACGGCGCCGTCGCGGACGGCGGAGGCGGGAATGGTAATGAGGGGCTTGGCTTCCGTCTTTGGCCCCGTATTCTCCGGCGTGAAGAACGCGACCGTAGCGTTCATTTCGGGCCGCAGGTAATCGTCCGGGTTGACGACCTTGACTTTCACCTGGACGGTCGCCTTTTGACGGTTGGCCTCGGGCGAGATCTCCTCGATATAGCCCTGGTACTTGCGGTCGGGGTAGGCGTCCGTGGTGACGACGGCCGGCTGGCGCGGGCCGAGCTTGGCGAAATCATTCTGGTTGATGTCGAGCTCGACCCGAAGGTCGTTCAAGTCGGCGAGCGAGACGACGTAGCCCTTGGCCCCTTTGTCGCCCACAAAGCCGGTGGTGACGAATTCGCCCTTCTCGACGTTGCGCTCAAGGATCGTGCCCGAGGTGGGGGCGCGAATCACGGTGTTCTCAAGCTGGTTCTGCGCGAAGGCGAGCGTCCCTTCGACCTGCCTGACCTGGGCGCGCATGGCCTGGATCTCTTCCTGGCGGGGCCCCGTGCGGACCAGCTCATGACTCTTTTCGAGCGAGGCGACCCGTGCGGCCTGGGCGTTGTACCTGGCCTGGTCATCGTCGAGGACCTGTTTGGCGAGCACGCCCTGCTCGACGAGCGTGCGCGTTCGCTTGAGAGTCACCCGCGCGTTCTCCAGGTCGGCGCGCGCCTGCTCGACATCGGCGTTGGCTTTGGCGATCTCCTGTGGACGAGACCCGTTTTCCAGTTGGGCCAGCCGCGCCTTGAGGTTGTTCAACTGGCCCTGCGCTTCGAGCAGATGCGCGCGGTATTCGTCGTCCTCGAGCCGGACCAGCACCTGCCCCTGCTTGACGTGGTTGCCCTTTTCGACGCCGATCCAGGCCACACGGCCGACGACCTTGGAGGCCACCTCGATCTTGTGCGCAGCGACGATGTAACCGGTCGCGTTGAGGATGACGCTGCCCTCGCCGCCCGACGAGAGAGAGGCGGCGCGCACCCGGACGGTCTCCACTTCCGTCGCGGCGTTCAGCTTGGCAAAGATGAAGCTTCCGGCGCCGAGCAGGACGAGGATGGAGATGCCGATCAGAATCCACCGGACGGCCCACGGCGAGGGCTCGCCGGAGCGCTTCCTGGAGCGGTCAATACGCAGGTCTTTTAGCTCAGCATCCATTCCGCATCAAATTTCCCGCAAAGCGACGAGGATCTCTTTCCTGGCGGCCATTCTCGCGGGGAAGAGCCCTCCGAACGCGCCGACGATCAGGCCGAAAATGAGGCCCGGCATCATGGTCGCCGGGGTGACGCTAAAGTTGAAGGCGATCTCGCTGAAGGTCACGAAGCTGCCGATGCCGGTCGTCACGCTGTTGAGCGGGAGCGCGAGAAGACAGCCGATAATGCCCCCGAGCAGCGAGAGCAGCAGCGATTCTAACAGGAAACTGATCAGAATGCTGCCGCGCGAGAAGCCAAGCACCCGCAGCGTTCCGATCTCGCGGGCGCGACGGGCTACGGCGGCGTACATGGTATTCATCGCGGCGAAGCTGCTGCCGACGGCCATGATGATCGAGACGAAGATGCCGAGGAATTGGAGCGGAGCGCCGGAGACCATCTGGCTCTCGTAGTACGCGCTCTCAGTTGTGGCCGACACGTTGAGCCGCCGGTCGTCGTTGAGCGAATTGATGAGCGCCGGAACGGTGCTCGCGTCCGTCGCGCGGACCAAAACAGAGCTGAGGGCGTCCGGGCGGTTGAAGTCTGCGCTGATCTGGTTCAGGTCGCCCCAGATCTCGCTGTTGATGGCCGACCGGCCGCCGTCCACGACGCCGACCACCTCCCAGTCGCCGCGGCCGAAGCGGAGTTGCTGGCCGATCTGCGCGCGCGGGTAACGCTTCGCGACCGACTTGCCGACCACGACCTCGCGCCGCCCCGGTTGGAACCAGCGGCCCTGCTGAATTTTCAGATCCCGCATTTCGATGCCGGTCTGTGTCAGGCCGCGCAGCGTAATGTTCATCCCCGACGGGCTATCGACGCTGGGAAGATTAATAACATTGACAATCTCGAGCGAAGCCATCTGCTCGCCGGCGCTGTTTTTGGCGATGCCGGGCTGGAATTTCAGGTTCTGGTAGACCTGGCGGGTCATGGCGCTATTCAGCTCGGCCGTCGCCCCCTTGCGGAACACGAGGATCTGCAGCGGGCTCCCGGACTCCTGGAAGGCCGTCCGCAGGCCGTTGACCAGCGCGAGGTCGGCCACCAGCACGGCGACGGTGAGTGCGATGCCGAGCGCGGTCATGATCGTGGTAGTTCTTCGCACGATGAGATTGCGCAGGTTGTAGGTGACGGGTATGGCCATGATCGTATCCTATGGTGCCGCTATCCGGTGTGCCGCAGCGAATCGAGAATGGATGTCCGGGAAGCGCTGAGGGCCGGCACGAGCGCGCTCAGCAGCCCGATCAGCAGGGCGACGGCCAGTGTGAGCCCCGCGATCAATGGCGAGACGCTGAGGATCCTCAGGGCCTGGATGAAAGAGGGCATCTGGCGCAGCGCGGCGCATAACCCGGCGGCCAGCAGGCAGCCGATCACACCTCCCATTAGGGCAGTGAGCGCCGCTTCCCCGAGAATGATGCCGAGGATCGCCGAGGGGGTGAAGCCGAGCGTTTTCATGATCCCGACCTCGCGAATACGCTCACGCACAGACATCGACAGCGTGTTGGCCGACACCAGGAGGATCGTGAAGGCAACCGCGCCGCAGATCGCCATCAGAAACAGCTTCAGGTTGCCCAGGAACGAGACGAAGCTGAGCTGGAAGGCGCGCTCGGACTCGGTCGTCGTCGGGTAAGGCGAGTTATCGAAGAGCGCATCGATGGCCTTCGCCACCCGTGGCACCTCACCGGGCGACGTCGCCTGCACCCGGAATGCTCCCGTCTGGTCGAGCTGATTGCTACTACTCGATTTCATGCTCTCGCGCAGGTAGTCCCAGCTAAAGAAGAGTGTTTCGTTGTGCTGCGGTTCGTCGAAGATTCCGACCAGTGTGAGCTCGAGCGTCACGGGGAAAATATCGCCCACCAGCGTGATCCGTTCACCCGGCTTCCACCCGAACTTGTCCGCCAGCGTCTTCGACGCCACACATCCCGTGCGCTGCCGCTCAAAGGCCAGCCTCTGCTCATCAGGGATCTGCGCCTCGGACTGGATCAGAAACGCCTTAGCGGGCTCGACCCCAAAGCGCGCGAAGAAATTTCGCGTGTCGCGCGCGTCCTTGTACGTCCCGCCGAACCACTGCCAGACCATCACGGACCTGACGCCGGGAACCTGCTGCATCTTCTGTTCGTAGGAGATGGGCAGAGGCTGAGCGAGCGAAACCCTGTGGTGTGTGATGAGCCGCATCGCCTCGGCGGGCGTCGTGTCTCCGCCGAAGAAGAGCGCGCGGTACATCGCCATCAGAACGCCGAGCAGGCACAGCGAGACGGCGAGGCTGCCGATCGTCAGAGCGCTCCGGCGACGGTTGCGGAGGCTGTTTTTGAGAATCAGCGGGAGATAGCCAAACATGGTGACCTTTCAGTTAGGCAAGGCTGATACCAGCCGCGACGACTATACTTATATTACTGAAAAGAAATCAATTGGCCATTTGTGATAGAGTATTGGAAACGGCCAAAAGTCGCAAGATCTTGCGAGTTCACAACGGGTCTGCGACTTTGCTAGACTGCTGCCGCCAATGTTTTCTAAATTACAGATCAACAACCACGTCGTGCCGCTGTTCGTCGGCGCCGAGCGGCGGCATGCGCTCGCGCTGCGGGCCTGGGAAGCGATCAATTCAGAGCGCGAGCTGCAGGGCATGCTGGCGGCGGTGGCCGATGTGCTGGTGCCCGCCGTGCCGATGGATGGGATTGGTCTGATCGCCTTTGAGATAGAGAAGCCCCGCCCTTATGCGATTCACGTCGTGGGGTCGCCGCGGCGCGAAGACGAGAGCGTCGAGGATCTGATCCGGCGGACCCATGTCTCGCCCGTCTACCCGCTGCCCGTTAAGCCGTGTATTCCGTACGAATGTTCCGATCTGGAGCACGTGGCGCGAGCCGGTTTGCCTTATACCTGCGCCGACCTGTTCGAGAAGCCGGCGTGGTACGAATATGAATTCAAGCTGGCGGAGGGGGGCGTTCGCTCCTACGCTTCATTGATGATGAATGTGCGCGGTGAAACGATCGGCGTGGCCGTCTATACGCGCCACGCACCGGTCGCCTTCACGCCCGATCAGCTAGAGGTATTGTCCGACGTCTCGCGTGCGCTGGCCGTGGCTGTGGCCAATAATTTGGCCTACGAGAAGATTCGTGGGCTGCGTGACCAGTTAGAGGCCGAAAACATCGCGCTGCGGGCCCAGCTCGGCCAGGCACCCTGGTTTGAGGAGATTGTCGGCGACTCGCCGGCGCTGCGGCGTGTGCTTGATGCGGTGGAGCAGGTGGCTGCGACCGACGCCACGGTGCTGATCACAGGAGAGACCGGCACAGGCAAGGAGCTGATCGTGCGAGCGCTGCACCGGCGCTCTCCCCGCGCACGTGGGCCTCTGATCAAAGTCAACTGCGCGGCCGTGCCCGACACTCTCCTGGCCTCAGAGCTGTTTGGCCACGAGCGGGGCGCCTTCACCGGCGCGGTCGAGCGCCGCAAAGGAAGATTTGAGCAGGCGGAACACGGCACCCTGTTCCTGGATGAGGTCGGCGAGTTGCCACCGGAAACACAGGTGATGCTGCTGCGAGTCTTGCAGGAGCGCGAATTTGAGCGGCTGGGCGGAAAGGAGACCATCTGTGCTGACGTGCGGATAGTCGCGGCGACGAACCGCGACCTGGCCGAAGACGTGAGGCAGGGGCGCTTCCGCAGTGACCTCTACTATAGATTGAACGTCTTTCCGATCCGCATGCCGTCCCTGCGCGAGCGGCCCGAGGACATTCCGCTGCTGGTGGCGCACTTTGCAGATAAACATGGGAAGCGCTTCGGCCGGAGGATTGAGCGAATCGAGCGGCGGACGATGAGGCTGCTGGAATCATACAACTGGCCCGGCAACGTGCGCGAGCTGGAAAACGTCATCGAGCGGGCGGTGATACTCTCTCGCAACGGTACGCTGCGTGTAGACCGCGAAGCGCTTTCAGGCGCTACTGTCACAGGAGATATGGAGGCGCAACTGCGGTCACAGGAACGCGAGGCGATCCAATGCGCCCTGCGCGCTTCCGGTGGCCGGGTGGCGGGAGCAAACGGTGCCGCAGCAGCACTGGGCCTGGCGCCCTCGACCCTTGAGTTCCGCATCAAGCGCCTCGGCATCGACAAATTCCGCTACCGTGCGAAGGCGGTTTGAACCGCCGCAGCACGCGGAGGAAAAACGTAACGAATTCAGACTGAATATGCACGGCTGTTTTGCGGTTAGTGGTGAGAGAAGAATAGAAGCAATTCCGACGTCGCTTTCAGAGCAGCGACCGTATCCACCCTCCGTCCACGGCAATTGAGCTGCCGCTAATGTAGCTGGCGCGCTCAGAGACTAGGAATGCGGCGAGCGCGGCGAACTCGCGCGGCTCACCCAGACGCCTCATCGGGATCTCAGCCTCCCACCGGGCACGAATGTTTTCCGGCGTAGTCCCCTCCCTACCCGCCATCGATTGTGCCAGCTCCTCGACACGCTCGGTGCGTGTATAGCCCGGCATGATGTTGTTCACTGTAATCCCAAAGGCTGCGACCTCGTTGGCCAGCGTCCGCGCGAATCCGGTCACCGCCGCCCGCAGGCTGTTTGACAGCATCAGGTTGTCGATGGGCTGCTTGACAGCAATGGAGGTGATGTTCAGGATGCGCCCCCAGCGCCGCTCCTTCATTCCCGGAAGAACCGCGCGCGTCAGATTCAACACGCTGGTGAGCGTGAGGCGCGTCGCTTCCTCCCACATATCGCGGCTCAGACTTTCAAATGAACCGGTGGGCGGCCCTCCCGAATTAGTGACGAGGATATCGATGCGTCCGAATCTTTCGAGGCCGTCATGGACAACGCGCTCCACGTCTTCGGCGCTTGATACGTCGGCTGCCACACAGAGGACGGGGACACCGGTCGCCTGCGTGATGGCGTCGCACGTCTCGCCGAGCGCCTCTGTGCCGCGCGCGCAAAGCACGAGCGAGGCGCCTTCGGCCGCGAGCTCTTCGGCGACGGCGCGCCCGAGTCCTCTACTGGCAGCCGCGACGAGCGCTACCTTTCCCTTCAGCCCAAGATCCATCCGCCTACTTCTGCCTGAGGTAATCGTCGGTTTTGTCGAGCCAATCCTGCCTGGGTGGGCTGAAGATGTCCACGTCGAGTGTGTCCTCAAGCGCCTCGGCTTTATGCGGAACATTTGACGGGATGTGGAGCACCTCGCCCGAGCGGACGACTATCTCCTCCTGGCCGTCTTCGCCGATCCAAAAGCGCAGCGCGCCCTTCAGAATATAAGTGAACTGCTCGTTCTCGTGTGAATGCCTGGGCACGATGCACCCCTTATAGAGATAGACGTGAGTCAGCATGATGCGCTCGCCCGTGATCAGCCTCCGCTCCAGTAAGTCGGTGACGCGCTCTTTCGGTATCTCATCCCACCGGTGCCAGGTGGCTTTCTGCTGCTGTTCCATTATTTCTCCTGTAGAATCAGGTTATATCGAACTTCTCATGGTATTCAGGTAGCATACTACCTCTTTGGTGCTGAAGATAGGAAAAGATTGAACCGCAGAGGACACAGAGGACGCAGAGGAAACAAAGAAGCAAAACAGGTCAGGCAGGAGCTAAATCTTGCCGAAAGTAGTATGGTGGCGAGGGGGGGACATAATGTATGGGAGCAGCCTCTCCGGTTGATTCCGGTAGTGATGTGACAGTGTTGCACCAAGGGCTGATTGATCAACTGAAGGAGGCCGGACACCTCCGCACGCCGCGTATCGAGGCTGCGTTCCGTGCGATCCCGCGCCACCTGTTTCTGCCCGGTGTGCCGGTGCAACAGGTCTACACAGACCAGGCGATCGTCACCAAACAACAGGAGAACAGAGGCATCAGCTCCTCCTCGCAGCCGGCCGTGATGGTCATCATGCTGGAACAGCTCGACCTCAGGCCCGGCCATCGCGTCCTAGAGATCGGCGCGGGCACGGGCTACAACGCCGCCGTGATGGCGCACATCGTCGGCGACACTGGTCGGGTGACGACGATAGATATTGACGAGGAGATCGTGGAGCAGGCGCGTGAGCGCCTCGCCGGGGCCGGCTTTGGCCACGTCGATGTCCTTTGCCGGGACGGCGGGTACGGCTACGCGGACGCTGCCCCTTACGACCGAATCATTCTGACGGTGGGCTCCGCGGAAATTACTCCGGCGTGGCGTGAGCAACTGAAACCCGGTGGACGATTGTTGCTGCCCTTGGCGGTGACAGAGGGTGGGCTGCAAAAAACCGTCGCCTTCGAGCCCTCCGGTGACTGCCTGGTGAGCATCTCGATAAAGGATTGTGCCTTTATGCCGTTGCGCGGGGCGTTCGCCATGACCGTCAGCGATGATCGCCGAGTGCTGCTCGGCCCCGAGCCCGGTCTTCAGCTTCATCTCAAGGGTGATGATGATCGGGTGATTGATGCCGAGGGAGTATATAAGCTGCTCACGGGCCCCGGCCGAGACCTGCCGACGGGGGTTGAAGTCACGCCTCTGGAGATGGGGTTAAGATTCTTCATGTGGCTCGGGCTACACGGACCGGACCCTGAATTTGGTGGCCTCGGGTGCAGCCTGTTGGCTGAAGGGGAGATGGCGACGCGCGGCATTGTGCCTTATCTCTTCGGCTTTTGGGGAAAGCACTGCTCTACGGGAGGCTTGCTCAGGGAAGGAAGCATGGCGGTGTGGATGCGCCCGCCTGACCAGAGGCCGCGGCAGCAGTGGGTAAAAGACGAGCCGCCTTTTGAGTTGTTTGTGCGAAGCTACGGCCCGGACGAAGCCCTCGCTCGGCACCTCATCGAGCAGGTCAGGGGCTGGGACGCTGCCGGCCGTCCTCCGGACCAGGCCCGCTTGAGGATCAGGGCGTATCCGAAGGAGACCGGCGACACTCGGTCAACAGATCAAGTGGTGATCGAGAGGCAATATACACGCCTTGTTATTGACTGGTAGGGTGGGGCCGGACCAGTTAGTAGGCGATACCTATTCTATAGAGAGTTGCGAATGGATGTAACGCAGGGCCTCACCACAGAGGCGCAGAGAGCACAGAGGGGGCACAGAGAATACAGCCTACATCGAATTGCGATCGGCTATAGAGAGCGATTCCTTTCGATCCGCCGGTTCATCTCTGACCGGGATTCTTCTTGATGGCCTGCAGCCGGGCCTGTTGCTCCGGCGTCAACCTGTTTTTAATCCGGATCACCAGCATCAGATGGGTCCGCTTGATTTCCCGTTCGACGTTGAGGATCTTATCCAGTTGGGCCAGCATCCGCTGCTCATCTACGGTCGCTTCCCTCACCAATGAGACCATCGTCTCCATCTCTTCCTGGATCTGCCACTGTAACTCGTTGAAGCGTGCGGTCGCCCTTTGTACTTCCCCTTTGATGAAGATTTTCTGCTCCTCCGTGAGGCCAATCTCCTGCTGGTGCTGCATGACCAGATCGGGAGGAAAGAGGTATTGACCAAGCGGGTCGGGCCCGGGCTGCTGCGCCGAAGCGGAAGAGGCGGTCAGGAGCAAGCATGCGCAAAACAGACCAAGTATTAGTTTCATGAGTTCCTCCATTCAGTTTAAACGATTTGGCGCGGCGGATCTCATTTCCTGCAAGGATTCGTCCAGGCGTGGGACGGTCTTCAGGATCTCTTCGCTAACTGAGCTCAAGAGCGAGGCCGTCGGAGACTGCCACATGGAAATGGGAAAACTGGCGCGCTCTCTTCCGCCCGCAACGCGCGGTCGGCGAACGGGCTTCAATGACTTTTTGATGGGGGAGACCGGCGCAGAGTCTGCGCGTGCCGGTTGCTTTGCCGTCAAGTCAGAAACCAATAACGGCTCAGAGGCGACCGCGGGCGGCTCAATTCGATGCCCGGGGTTTTCCCGCAAGAGGATAAACGCGGTTAGTGCAGCCGCGCAGAGCATCCCGGCTGCGGCGGCGAATCGAAGGAGGTAGTGGTGGGAGCGGAGCTTACCCGTTTGAGACCGGGCGACCTCCCAATCCCTCACAAAGGGTGGCGCGGCGCGCTCATCCTCCTGCCTCATCTCACGAAACAGCCTGCGCCGAAACAGGCTTTGAGTTTCCGAACGGTGAAAAGAGTCCTCGGGCCCCTCCTGGCGAGAGATCGGCATCGCGGCGCGCTCCACGCTCTGGAGCAGTTTCAGCTTGCGCAGTCGATTCCGTCGCCGCCGGTCGGCGGCCGTCTTCCGAATCACGGCAAAGAGCCAGGTCTTGAAGGTCGCTTCGGCGCGGAAGCG
Organism: uncultured Blastocatellaceae bacterium; assembly: GCA_964383905.1. Taxonomy (GTDB): domain Bacteria; phylum Acidobacteriota; class Blastocatellia; order Pyrinomonadales; family Pyrinomonadaceae; genus CAYLJO01. Next base: position 21,287 of record CAYLJO010000044.1, on the reverse strand, counting down.
TGCTTTGCCCTCAAGGATCTTGAGATAAACGGTCTGGAGAACTTCTTCCGCCTCAATGGGGTCGCGCCGGCAGCAACTCAAGGCCCAGCTGTAGCTCGAGCGATGGTACTTCTCCAGGGAAGCTTTGATATCTGAAATGTCCATCAGCTCCGCTCTCACCGTTCGAACCCGTGTTCAACCAATTAGTCGCCCGGCCCGAAGAAATATATGACAGCGCAGAGGATCGTAAACATCTATCCCGATAAATTGGTAGAGCGGTTTTCGATTGAGCGCAATGTAGCAAGTTGTGAATGGATGTAAGCAGGGCCTCACCACGGAGACACAGAGGGCACAGAGGGGGCACAGAGAAGACAGGTGATACCCTATTGCAAGTCCCGGTGCTGACGCACTTGGTTATAATCTTGCGCCCCTGACGGGGCGCAAGATCCGGCCTCCTGACCTACCGAGATACGACTTCGAGCGCGAGGGCCTCGTAGGGCGCGAGCGCTATTTGCGCGGGGTCGACGGTGGTGCCGCGCGCGCGGCTGTTGCCGATGGCGACCTTGAGTCGTGATGCGCCGCCCAGGTCGCCGGCATTCAATCGCCAGGTTTGCGGCTCGCCCGACATGTTGAGCGCGACGATGATCGCCTGACTGCCCTGCTGGCGGCGATAGGCAAAGACGTTTGGATCCTCGCCGATCGCCGTGTAGTCGCCTTCGAGCAGGGCGGGACTCTGCCGGCGCAAATGGATGGCCTGTTTGTAGAAGCTGAGGACGGAATTCGGGTCTTTCGACTCGCTCGCGACGTTGCGGGTGGTGGCGGTCGGCGGGACGGGCAGCCAGGTGGTCGCGGCGTTGGAGAATCCGGCGTTGCGCCCGCCTGTCCACTGCATCGGCGTGCGCTCGCCGTCGCGCCCCTTGTCGACGGGCCAGTAGACTTTGCCGACGGGGTCACGCACGTCTTCCAGGCGCTCGGGCGGAGTCGTCTTCATGCCGATCTCTTCGCCGTAGTAAAAGACGGGGGCGCCGCGCAGCGTCAGCAGCATTAAGGCGAGGAGCTTGGCGATCTCGTCATTGTGCTGGCCGTCGCCGAATTTATCGAAGGCGCGCGGGTTGTCGTGATTGCTGAGGACGTAATTGGTCGGGCGACCCTGCAAGGCGCTCTCGGTGCTGGCCACGACCCGGCGGAAAGCAGCGGCGTCCAGCTTCCTCTGCGTTAAGAGGAAGAAGTTGAAGGGCATGTTGAATTCGTCATTCTGGGTGCCGTAGTAGGAAAGCAGGTCTTCGATCCTGGGCGGGTAGGTCTCGGCGATGAAGACGCGGCCGGGGCCGAACTCTTCGCCGACGGCGCGCAGTTGTTTGAAGACACTATGATTTTCGGGCAGAAAGAGGTTGTACCGGTGTTCCTGCTCGTACTCGGTCGTGCTGCCTCCGCGCAGCTTATTTGTCAAGGGGTTGTCGCGAAACTGCGGGTCCTCAAAAAGGGTATCAATCGCATCAACACGAAAGCCGTCGACGCCCCGCTTGAACCAGAAGCGCACCGAATTGAGCATCGCACGCGCGACCTCGGGGTTGCGCCAGTTCAGATCGGGCTGTTCGGGGTAGAAGAAGTGGTAGTAGTACTGTTTCGTCTTTTGGTCGTAGGTCCAGGCCTTCGGGCCGAAGGCCGACGACCAGTTGTTGGGCGGGTCGCCGTTGGGTTTGGGGTCGTGCCAGACGTACCAGTCGCGCTTCGGGTTGTCGCGCGAGGAGCGTGATTCTTTGAAGAACGGGTGCTGATCGGAGGTGTGGTTGATGACGAAATCGCAGACGATTTTGATGTTCCGCTTGTGCGCTTCGCGCACCAGGCGGTCAAAGTCGGCGAGGGTGCCGAACTGCGGGTCGACCGCTTCGTAGTCGCTGACGTCATAGCCGAAATCGACCTGCGGCGAGGGGTAGAAGGGGGTGATCCAGATGGCGTCAATGCCGAGGTCGCGCAGGTAGTCGAGCTTCGCCGTGATGCCGTTGAGGTCGCCGATGCCGTCGCGGTTCGAGTCGTAAAAACTGCGTGGGTAGATCTCGTAGAGGATGGCATGTCTCCACCAGTCGGGATTGCTGCTTGAATGCTTCTCCGGCTGAGATGCCTTTGGGCGTTGCTGCTGCGACGGGGCGGGGACGCTGCTGACGAGCAGCAGCAGGATGGCGGCACAGGTCAGGATGCGCGCACCGATGGGGTTTCGCTTGAGTAGATTTCGCATAAGCTAGATTTTCACCTTTCAGCAAAAGAGAGTCGGGGTATTGCTGTAAAGCTCTGGCGTGCAGGAGGGAGATTTTACCCTGAAAGGTGTTAGAAGAACAGTTCAACGAGGCGCCGGAGCCTCCCTCGGTCCTGAGGTTCCTGAGATCACCTGAGCCGGCCTCTGAGAATGGGCGACATGTTCCTGGCTACATGGGCGCTGGCACACGACTGCTTACTATGCGCTGGCCGTAGGGTTACACATAAAATGGCCGTCACCCCAGTAAGCCGTCTGGATGCAACAATTAGGCCCAAAATTCCCGTTCCCATAAAAAATTTCGTAACAATTCATCACCTTTCGTAACCTTCTCTACTGGAGAAGAAGTTTATGCGGGAAGTTAATGTTACTTGCTATTCACCTGAGGAGTTCCGGAAGAAGGTGGAGGCCCAAAACCATTTCATCATGAATGTGCTGGGGAAAGAGAAGGTCTTCTTGACGTTAATTCCGGCACCTCTGTTCTCAGCAACCTCGAAAACATCTACAATTCAGACTAAATCAAACCACAGGAGATTGGTACAAGGGCGCAGATTAGATGTAGGGGCAGTGACACGTCCGGCTGTAGCCCTTGTCCAAACGCGCCTCGTATAATGAGAGGCCGTCAAGAAAAGCTTCATGCGTGTGCAGGACCGTCTCGACCTCTTCGTCTTCGAGAATATCGTGGATCGCTCCCGCGGCTTCCAGGCGAGCCTCTTCCCGGAGCCCGGAGAAATAATTGAGCGTCTCGATTAAAACTGATTCGGTGGTCACGAGATGCGCTGCCCCAACCTTGCCGCGAGCCTCCTGAGTCCGCTCGTGCCATTGATCTTTCGGATTAATGACGGCCACCCAGTAGTTGGTATCGACGAAGGTGGCCTTCATTTTTTAGGCGCTCCGTACAGGTAATGGTCAACGTTTTCCGAGCCGTCTTCCGGCAAGGCGTCCCAGGCGGCGGGCGGCACACGCTTGATACGCGCGTCAATCTTTTCCCAGATCGACTTCCGTCGCGGCGCTGTCTCGCGGGCTAGATTTTCCACAAAGTCTAAGACTTCTTGCTGCTGCTCGGGCGGCAACACGCACAGCTTTTCAATGACTTTCTCTTCGATATTGGCCGACATAACAGCAATCCTCCTTGAGCTACATAATACCGTTATTATTGGTCGGTTGTCAGTGATCGCAGGGTCTCACCACGGAGACACGGTGCAACTGAGCCGCAACCAAAAACTTGAACCGCAGAGGACGCGGAGGACACAGAGGAAAGACAGGGGAAACAAAGAACAAACAAAATGGGGCTCGACGAGTTTCCTGACCACTTCCCAACTGCGACCAACAGGCTCACCACGGAGGCACAGAGGGCACAGAGGGGGCACAGAGAAATACCGTCGCACGCCCATGCAAACCGCTATAAAAGGAGTTGATGATGGAAATAACACTACAACTGCCGGAAGAAGTTTTATCAGCGTTGCGCCGCTCGCCCGACGAGTTTGCGCGCGACTTGCGGCTGCGATTCACTGGTACGGCCGCGGCGAAGTCTCACAGGAGAAAGCCGCCGAGATTGCCGGGCTTGACCGCACCGATTTTCTGCTGGCGCTGGCCCGCGAAGGTGAAGACGCTTTCGTGGTGGACTTTGATGACTTGAAGCGAGAGATTCAACGTGGCTGAACCTGCGGCGGTTAATGCATCACCGCACCCCGCTGGCCCGACAAGGCCCGAGTGAATGGAGGAGGGCGGTTTGAACCGCAGAGGACACTTTTACTTGCCAATCTATGTCAGTTCGAGTTTGGTTCGTTTGCTCATACAATATTCAAGTGAGGTTGCTACCAGACGATAGCGGCGAGCTTTGAAGCGGTAATATTCGCATCAACAGTCAACAGAAAGACCTCATGCCCTAAGCTTTCCAGATATAAGGCTGTCCCCACAATTAACCGATCGTGCATCTCAGTCACGACTCCTGCGGTCAGGCTTTGTTGCAAGACTTCAAACGTCAGCGGGTAGATTTCGATGCGAACGTCACCGGTGAGGTCATTCAAGAGGTCTGTCACACTTGGAATGCTTGTTCATCCCTTCTCAACGATGTACACCGCCTCAGCAAGCGCAATTAACGGCAAGACCATTTCGCTCGCCGGACCATCCATCACCGCTTTTGCCGCGCCCCCCAGTCTCGCGCTCCCTGCCAAATACCAGATTAAAGCATGGGTATCGAGGATGTATTTACGCGCCATTCAATTCTTTCTCTGTCGGATGCCACTCCGCTAGACGAAAATCCTCCTCGGTCGTCTCCTTACCAGCCGGGCCACGGTATTTGCCGTAAACCAGTCCGCGCTCCTCTGCTACCGCGTGCTTATCATGCGCCAATAACTCGGCCACACGCTTAATAAGTTGCAACTGCTCATCCGGCGAAAGCTGCCGTACTTCTGACATGATAGATTCGAGCTTACTGGTTGACATACTTCATCCCTCAACTGCTCACAAACATCATCCTATGCTCGCATCACTATAGCAAGTTGCGGATGGATGTCACCCGGGGCCTCACCACGGAGGCACAGAGGGGGCACAGAGAGAAATAGCTGGGGGCAGAAGGCTTACGGGCTGTGACCTTTAATCACTTGCTGGCAGCTTTGTGAATCAGAGATTTCACGCCAAGACGCAAATGCCGCGGCCAAACGCAAAATCGCTATATTTTTAATCTTGCCCCTTTTCGAGAATAGGTATATTTTTATACATACTTAGGTGTGTTGATAAAGATGTATTAAGGACCGTTTTTGACTATGAAAAAGATCGTTCCGATTACGGATTTGCAGCGCCAGGCAGGCCAGGTTGTAAGTAGCCTCGCAGACTCGGATGAGCCGATCGTCATCACCCAGCGTGGACGCGCTGCCGCTGTGCTCGTGTCGGCGAGCCGCTACAGTCAGATCGAGGAAGACCTCCAGCGATTGGATGAACTCGAACTGCTGGAAATGGTGAAGGCGGCACGCCAGGCGCAAGCGGCAGGCGATACGATTTCTCAGGCAGAGGTGAAGAGACGCCTAGGCGTCGGGCAGGGATCACCGTCGAAACGACGCACCGCGAGGCGCGCCCGGTGATAGTTGAGATCGGGTGGACAGCTCCGGCGTTTGCTCAAGCAGAGTCTTTACCCGAAGCTTTAGCTTTTGAGGTAGTGCAGCGAGTGGATGTCTTAGCCGCCTTCCCGGAAATGGGCGCTCGATTGGTCAGTACAGACCCGGGATTACAGAAATGCCGGCAGTTGATTGTCAAAGGAACGCACCGGGTTGTCTACGAGTATGATGAAACGGCGGGCGTCGTTTACATTCTCGCGGTTCAGCACTGCCGGCAAAGACTTCCAACCGGGCGAGACCTTAAGCGTCGCCAGTCGACTGAGGAAAGCTGATATAGCGTGATTCAGATGAGTGAATGGAGGAGGGGGATTTGAACCGCAGAGGGCGCAGAGGAACGCATAGGGACGCGGAGGAAAAAGCTAGCGCAAGTAAGCCAGGGCCTCACCACGGAGGCACAGAGCGCACAGAGGGGGCACAGAGAATACAGCTTACACCAAATTGCATTCTGCTATAGAAATTCGTTTGTGTTACGGCTGACGCACTGCAGCGGCTTTCGCCGCGTAGGCCCTGCGGGCCCACTTCTGCCACAGCGCCGGGTCGGCCAGCATTTTGATGTACACGCCGCCGACGACTGAGCGCGCCTGGAAGCCGCGCTGCCTGCCGTCCAGCGTCCAATACCAGTCGGTGAGCGGGACTCGATTCGGCGTCTCGTTAATGAACCGGTAGACGGGGGAGATGAACGTTTTGAAGTCCTCCGGCGATTCACCGAGCGTCGCCGTCCAGACAATCCAATCCAGCTTGGTGTATGTCTCGCGGTTGTCGAGCGGTAACCCGAACGGGTTCTGCTTCGTCTGATAGAAGGCGACCTCCCGCCGGGCGACGTCGGGCGGGAACAGATTCAGCCCGATCAGCTTATCCCAGACAAGGTTATACTTCTGGCTCCACGTCCCCGGCTTATCGAAAGCCAAACGGTAGTGGCCGCCGTCGGCAGCCATCTCGATCCATTTAGCCGCCATCCCCTGCGCGAGCGTTCGGTATTTCGCGGCTTCCATCTTCTGCCCGAGCCTGTCACACAGCACGGCATAACTGCCCAACGCGAGGATCGCCTTCAGCGAGAGGTTGGTGTTGTGCGCGAGGTGGCCCGCGAAATCATCCGTCGAGAGCTGGTTCTCCGGGTCCATGCCTTTCTCACGCAGATACTCGGCCCACCTGGTCAGCAGCGGCCAGTACTTCTCAGCATAGCCGGCGTTGCCTTCCACTTTGGCGATCGCCCCGACCAGCAGCAGTATGTTCCCGCTCTCTTCGACCGGCATCTGGTTCTCTTCAGACATCTCGCCGCCGCCATAAGTCTGGCCATTGGCCAGCGGGTATGTGCCGAGATCATGCGGCGCGAAGGGGAAGCGCCACTTCCGCGAGCGCGCATAATCGAGCACCGGCGTGAGCTGTGCCTTGAGGAGCTGAGGGTTAAACAGAAGAAAGAATGGGGCCGACGGGTAAGTGACATCCACGGTATCAATCGAGCCGTTACTGAAGTTCTCTTTGGAGAAAAACATCGGCGCGCCGTCGAAATCCGCCACCAGCTTATGCGCCGCGATTGTTTGCCGGTAGGCCAGCGCCGCGAGCCGCGCATACTCCTCGCCCCCCGCCCGCCTCAGGTCCGCCATCAATTCGGCATCAAAAGCTCGGCACTTTTCGGATACCGAGGCGTAGTCGCGGACCGCCGCTTTGAGGAGCGCGTCCGCTTCCACACCGTCACGGCGCCAGTATGGCCGGAGCCTTCGATGAAGATACTCAACCGAGAACTGATCGTCATAAGCGAGCATCAGGTAGCGGCTCACTGGTGTAGACCCGACCTCGCCCAGGTCCATCACCGTCGCCAGCACCGGCATCTCGTCCCTGGCGGCGCGCGGCATCCGCAGGTCATCGGTGTCGGGCAGAGCGCCGCCGGAGGCGAAGGTCTGTCGCGCCTTGCGATCCGCCGTGATGACGTCGGACTCGACACCACCCGGCGGCATCGCCAGATAAAGGTAGCCCCAATCGATCCGTAAATCATCGCCGTATTTTTCGAGGACGGGCTGCTGCTGCGAGCCGAAGCTGAGGATCCGCAGGCCGCTCACTTTGGGTCGAGACCAGACCACTTTTTCAACCGGGATATTGACCACCCACTCGGTGGTGCAATCGAAGTAGAGCGAGACCTGATGCGGTTGCCCGTCTAAGGAGCGGACCTCCCAGGTGAGGTAGGTGACGGGGCGCGACATCAGATCCAAATCCTGCGGGAGGAGCGGGCTCATAAAAGTCAGGGCCAGGCGCACACCTCCCGCTTCAAACTGGTAGATGGTCCGTGTCGGCAGAACTTCCAGTCCGACCTGCGTCACGGCCGGAACGCCGTCCCACCATTGGCCCAGCAGGCGATAAGGCTTCCCGTCGATGCGCACCATTCCGGCCATCCCGTTGGGGGCCCCGGTCCAATGTTTGGTCCGATCATCCGTCAATTTATCGCCCATCGACCAGACACTGAAATAGGGGTCGTGTGTGACCAAGGGTACGGCCGGCGGGCGCAAGGGGGTAGCTTGCTGGGCCAACACACTGACCGTGGCGAGCAGCAGCAGTAGACAAACTGCCGTCACAGCTCTAACCCTCAGGACAGGTGAGTTAGTCATCTTTTGCTTCTTCGCTTACACAGGTGAACGGTTACCAGGCTGATTCGGCGGACGCGCTAAACGGACTTTATAGCAAGTAGCGAATGAATGTAACCCAGGGCCTCACCACGGAGACACGGAGGACACAGAGGGGGCACAGAGAAAACAACTTACTCCCAATTGCACTCTGCTATAAATGTTGACGCATCCAGGCGGATAGTTCTTCTTCCGACAAAGAGCCCTCGGCCAGCCGCAAAAAGGTCTTGCTCAGCAACCAAAGCATTATAACATGGGTTATAACGGCGAGGGGCGGCAACCAAAAAGCTTGAACCGCAGAGGACGCCGCAGGACACGGAGGAAAGACAAAGGGAACAAACAGGTGACACCCAATCTCAATCTGCTAATGCTGGTATAATCTCAGGCGATATGGGAACCGGAGAAACCGCAGGCCGGAACCGCAGGTGGTTCCGTTTTCAGGTGAGCGCCCGCCGTGCCTTCAACAGCATTCCACTCCGAGAGAACCAGAAGATATATATTCTGACCCTGCTGATCGGCGCTATCTGCGGCCTGGCCGCCGTCTTATTCCACTTACTACTCGACTTCTTCCAGGAACACATTATCTACGCCGCAGCCGCCATGACGCACTGGTGGCGTGCTCCTCTCGTGCTCGTCATTCCCGCTCTCGGGGGGTTGGTGGCCGGCGCCGGCCTTTACTTCTACGCCCCGGAGGCGCGCGGCAGCGGCATCCCGCAGGTCAAAACCGCCTTCTACCTTGACGGCGGGCGGATTCCGGCCCGCGTGATCTGGGGCAAGATGTTGCTGTCAGCTTTCAACATCGGCACCGGCGCGAGCCTCGGCCGTGAAGGCCCGACCGTGCAGATCTGCGCCGCCATCGCTTCACTGCTGGGGCGCATGTTTGCCATCTCCCGGCGGAGGCTTAAGAGCCTGATACCTGTTGGCGCGGCGGCAGGCTTGGCCGCCGCCTTCAACACGCCGATTGCCGCCGTGACCTTTACGCTCGAAGAGATCCTCGGAGACACGGCGGGCAAGCCGCTGGGCTCGATCGTGATTGCGGCCGTCATTGCTGCCGTCATCGAACGCTCGATCCTCGGCCCGCAGGCGTTATTCCGTGTCCCGGCTTATACCCTCAACAATGCTACGGAACTGATCTTCTATGCCGCGCTCGGCGTGCTGGCCGGGCTGGCAGCCGTGGCCTTCAACGAAAGCCTGCTCCGCCTGCGCTCCCTCTTCCGCCGGCAGCAGGCCGTCCCGCAGTGGGCGACACCCGCGGTGGGCGGCCTTGTGCTCGGCATCATCGGGTTGTTTGCGCTATTTGCGACCGGTTCTTCGAGCATCTTCGGCGTCGGCTACGGGCAACTGTCGGTTGAGCTACAAGGCGGCTTGCCGCTAAAAGTGCTCATCATTCTCGGGGTCTGTAAGCTCCTGGGGACAGTCATCTCTTATAGCTCGGGCTCGGCGGGCGGCATCTTCGGCCCCTCGCTCTACATCGGTGGGATGATCGGCGGCGCGGTCGGCATCCTGGCTCAACTGATGCTCGGCAACCCGTTGACCCAGCCGGGAGCGTTTGCGCTGGTCGGCATGGGTGCCGTGTTCGCCGGCATTGTCCGCGCGCCGGTGACATCCATCATCATTATTTTTGAGATGACGAATAACTACTCCATCATCCTGCCGCTGATGGTCGCCAACATTACCAGCTACGCGCTGGCAACGAAGCTCAGCCCGACGCCGATTTACGACGCGCTGCTGCTAGAGGACGGCATTCATCTGCCCCATACGGAGAAGCACGTCCTGAGACAGATACCGGTGAGCGCCGCAATGACAAGGGAAACGGCCACGATGGAGGGCGACTTACCTGTCGAAGAGGTGTTTAAGCTCGTGCAGACGCTCCCGACACAGCACCGCGCCTACCCGGTGATTGATAAAACGGGACGCCTGACCGGCCTGGTGACCCTCAACGATCTGAAGCGGGCAATGTCTGAAGGTAAAGGAGACTCCCAGCTAAACGTCATTGCGAGCAAGAAGCTGGAGCACGCGCATCCTGATCACATGCTCGATACGGTGATGATCAAGCTCGGGCGTAAAGGCATCTCTCAGCTACCGGTGGTGAGCCGAAAGGATGCGACGAAGCTGCTGGGGATCATAACTCTGCACGATGTGGCAAGGGCGCTGGCCGCCGAAGACGAGGTGGATGAAACAGTAATGGCTTCCATGAGTGAAGCCGAGGCCGAGTAGGACTTTAGACCGAACGACCTGATAAACCAGTTGAATCGGCTTCAGCGTTAAGTTAGATTGCTGCTACGAGTAGAGAGCGGTCTGAGGTAATATATCCTTGTGAGGAATCTATGATGAGTACTAATAGAGCTTACGAAGAGGTGATCGATTTTATTGCTGCGGGCACAAGCCCTCGTAATCTTATCGCTTTTCAACCTTCACCAGAGGCAAAACTGCGCGTCACTTATTTAATCGAGCGGGAAAAGACTGCTACTCTCACCCCGGAGGAGAAGTCTGAGCTAGACCACTACATGCAATTAGAGCATCTGATGAGACTAGCCAAGGCCCGCGCACGCCAACATCTTTCTCATGAGTAGCTATATCAGCGCTGAACTTCGCCGATCGGTAACCGAACGCGCGAATCACAGGTGCGAATACTGCCATATCCGCGAAGAAGATATGTTCTTCGGCTGTGAGGTTGATCACATCATCAGCATCAAGCATGGAGGAGCAACTACAGAAGATAATCTGGCGTACGCTTGCATGGCTTGTAATCGCCAGAAGGGCAGCGATCTTGGCTCAATCTTATGGCAATCAGGTGAGTTGATAAGGTTCTTCAACCCCAGGACCGATCGCATCTTTGAGTTCAATAGCGAGGAACGTATCTTAGAGCGTGAGGAGTTAATCGGATTGAAGCGGTATCCGTAGCGAGATCACAATCTAACATTCAGATGAAGACGACCTGCCGTTAAGAGGCATCCTAAAGATCAAGACCACAGCGGGTAGCTTATTTAGGACGTTAGGCGACGACCACATCCTGATACATACTGCAGGCATGAAGCACATTGTCCTTTTAGGTGACTCCATCTTCGATAACGCCGCTTACGTCCGCGGCGGCCCCGCAGTCATCCAGCAGTTGCGTGCCAAACTACCACAGGGCTGGCACTCGACGCTCCTGGCTGTCGACGGCAGCATGGCGCAGGACGTCCACCGCCAGCTTGAAAGACTACCGCCGGATGCCACCCACTTGGTCGTCAGCGCGGGCGGCAATAACGCGCTCGACCACGTTAACATCCTGAGCGAGAGCGCGCGCTCTGCCGCGGAGGTTCTCAGCAGGCTCGCCGAGGTGAGCGAGCGGTTTCGGGGATTATACCGTGAGATGCTGCAGGCCGTGCTCGGATGCAACTTTCCGACGGCGGTATGCACAATATATTACCCGAATTTCCCGGATCCGATGCTGCAGCGGATCGCCACAGCCGCGCTGACGATCTTCAACGACGTGGTCATCGGGGAGGCGTTTGTGGCGGGCGTACCGCTCATCGACCTCCGGCCGGTGTGCAGCGAGGCGGCGGATTACGCCAACGAGATCGAGCCGTCATCGGCCGGTGGGGAGAAGATCACGGCCGCGATCATGAGGCTCGTGAGGGAGCACGGGTTCGAGCGCCGGCGGACGGGGGTCTTCTTCTGATCGGTTTATTGCCTATAGTAAGTTGCGGATGGATGTCACCCGGGGCCTCACCACAGAGACACAGAGGGCACAGAGAAAAACAGGTCACACCCAATCGCAAGCTGCTATAAACTTATTTGGCCGGGAGGTTGATTGTGCAGTCAATCGCGAAGAAGAGATTGATACTTATTCCGACAATGTTTCTCCTCATAGCCTCCTCTCGCAGCATCATCGCACAAGGAAGATTTGTGACGGTTAAGGGTAAACAGTTCATCTCCCCGGCCGGAAAACCGCTCTTCCTGAAAGGGATCAACCTGGGCAACTGGCTCTTGCCGGAAGGTTATATGTTCAAATTTAAGACCGCCAATTCGCCGCGGCGGATTAAAGGGGTGCTCAACCAGCTCGTCGGGGAGGATGAGGCGAATAGATTTTGGACGACTTACCGGAACGATTACATCACCAGGGAAGATATCCAATTCATCAAGAGGGCCGGGTTTAATTCCGTCCGTATTCCCTTCAACTACCGCTTACTGGTGACCGAAAATGACCCGCACAAATTGGAGGGAGTCGGGTACGGGCTGTTAGACAGAGTCGTCAACTGGTGCAAAGAAGAGAACCTCTACGTGGTGCTCGACATGCACGCCGCCCCGGGCGGGCAGACCGGCGATAATATCGACGATAGCTGGGGATACCCGTTTCTGTACGACAGCCCCGAAAGCCAGGAATTAACGGCTCTAATCTGGCAGAAGCTGGCCAGGCGATACAGGGACGAAACGATCATCCTCGGTTATGATCTGCTTAACGAACCGATCCCCCATTTTTTCGATACGGCTTATTTAAACCCCAAGCTCGAGCCGCTTTACAAAAGAGTCGTCGCGGCAATCAGGAGGGTTGATCAGAACCACATCATCTTCCTCGGCGGAGCGCAGTGGGATACTAACTTCAAAGTCTTCGGGCCGCCGTTCGATGATAAGCTCGCCTACACCTTCCACAAATACTGGTCGGAAACAACGCCGTCGGTGATTCAAGAGTATGTTGATTTTAGCAACCGGTATAACGTGCCCTTGTGGCTGGGGGAGTCCGGTGAGAACACGTATGAGTGGATCAGCTCTTTCCGAACGTTGCTTGAAAGAAATGGGATCGGCTGGTGCTTTTGGCCGTACAAGAAACTGGACGCGCCGAGCTGTGTCGTCTCGATCAGGAAGCCCGCGGGGTGGGACGTGATCAGCGCCTTTGCGGACCGCCCGCGGGCAACCTTTGAAGAGGTCAGGAAAAACCGCCCCCCGAAAGAAACGGCGGCAAAGGCGCTGAACGATTATCTCCAAAACATTAAATTCAGTAATTGCAGGATCAATGAGGGTTATCTAAAAGCGTTGGGATTGAAACAGCAATAAGTCTATAGCAAGGTGCGAATGGATGTCACAGAGGGCCTCACCACGGAGACACAGAGGGCACAGAGGGGGCACAGAGAAGTTTTGAAGGCGTATCAAATTTTCTTTAGGGCCGTGCTACCTGTAGATCCCCTGGAGCAAAGCGCCTGTTTCGATTTGGGTGAAAGCGCGTGTCGATCGTACCGCTAATGACGATAGAAAAAGTCTTCACCGCGGATAACCCATCCACCCCCTCGGCCGCGAGCCGGACTGTGTACCGGCCGGTACGGGTATAGGAATGGGTGGTGGCCGCCCCCTCGGCGGTCGTGCCGTCACCGAAGCTCCAGCGGTAGGCGACCACCGGGTCATGGTACGCCGTGGTCCTCGCGGACATCGCCACCGGCTGAGCAACCCCGGCTTCGCCGGGCACCTCCGCCACGACGGAAGGAGGTACGGCGGCTACGGACGTGTTGATGAGCTTGATGAGCCGGACGGAGTGCGGCGGTTGGTTGGCCAGTGAGATCGAGCCTCCCCGAATGCTCACCAGCTTATCCGGATCAAATACGTCTGAGGCCCGGTATCGGCCGCCGGCCACAAGCTTCAGCCGGGAGAGCGTCAGTTGGTGGGATCTCACCTGTTCCGTCCAATTAAAGAGCGCCAGGACGGCCTGCCTGGGACTTTCCTGAAGCAGGAAGAGGCTCGGCTGCTCGTCCTCCGAACGAAAAGTCATCAGGTCAAGGGGGACTGCCGCCTGGCTGAGCCGCGCCATCTTCAAGAGCTCGCGGTTCTCGACCAGGGCCAGCCGGTCGGGGTCCGCCCCAAGCGTCGGCAGGTCGTCGCCCAATTCGAACATTCCTCCGGAAAGAGCCGCCAGCGTAATAGCCACCTCCGCCTCGTCGAGCGTGAGCGGCTGCTTGGCATTATGCCAGCTCCGGTCAGGGATCACCTGCCTCGAGACGGAGAAGGCGTCCGGGTCATTAATGAAGAAGCGACGGTTCATATAGTACCGCGCCGCGATCCCCGGAGCGGCCGCCTTGCTGGCGAGGAACGAATGGCCCGTATCAACCGATACCCGTCCCGTATCGACGTAGCCGACAGGGTTCAGCATCGGGCTGCCGTCCTTATCCAGCAGGACGTCTTCCCCGACCGCCTCACGAATGACCTTGAGCCCGATTCTTTGAGCCTCAAGAGCCGTCGTGTGCGGCCGGTAACGGTCGCCTTCGATGGCACAGTCGTCCATGAAGTCTAATTTGATGTAGCGGACGCCCCATTCATTGACCAGCGTTTTGTAGGTCTGGGTGAGATAATTCTGTGCGCCGGGGTGTGTGGCATCGAGTACGTAAATCGGTTCGACGTGCTCACTGACATAGCCGATTTGAATCGGCTTGCCTTGCCCGTTGTGGACCAGCCAATCCCTGTGGTTCTCGTATACCCATGACCTGGCCGACACCTCGAAAGGGGCGGTCCAAACCCCCAGCTTGAGGCCGGAGCGGGCGACCTCACGCGAGAGAGGCAGCATGCCGTGGGGGAATTGGGCGGCGTCCGGCGTCGTGTATTCGCCACGGGCGTACTGGTAGCCTTCGTCGAGATGAAAGTACTCATAGCCGAGCGCCCTCAGGTGCTCGGAGAGCCAGCGGGCATTGGTTAAGGCGGTGGCTTCCGCGAGCCCAAAGTAGTAGGCGGTCCAGCTCCACCAGCCGATCGGGGAGGGCGCGCTCACACGAGCGTGATGCAGCAGGCGAACGGCCTCGCCGTAAGAATCCAGGTCCGCATGGTAATCGGATCCGGAGGCGAACATGAGCCGCTCTGAGGAGATGCTTTCCCCTGCCGCCAGGGGGAGGCTCAATTCAATCTGGTCTTCCGGCGGCGCTTCCCTTAACGACTCGCCTCTCATGATCTCCGTGGTACCGGTTGATTCGACTGCGTAGGAGGATACGCGGGGCTCACCCGCCGGAGTCTTGTCCACCTGCAGGCGCAGGATGGTGAGGAAACGGCGTGAGGTGAGCGCTCCGAGGAATAGGCTCTGCCCGCTTTGACGGTTATAGATGAGCTGACTTCCGACCCCACGATGCGCCCCGCCGGGGGCCTGCGCCAGATCGTAGATCTTCAGCTCGGGGCGGTCCTCGCTGAAGCTGTCCGAGAGCACACGATCGGCCGCATCAGCCCCGCCGAGATCAAGCGGCGACTGGCCCATCGCCTCGACGCTGCGAACGGCCTGCACCGTCAGACCCTTTCCCGTGCTGTTACGGACGCTTACTTCAACATCCCCGAAGCGTAATCCGTCATAAAGTCTGAGGGTGCAAATCAGATCGGCGCTTCCCGGCAGCCCGGAGTGGATGACCGTGAGCTGGCGACCCGGACCAAGCTCGCCCTTAAACGCTGACTCCGTGACGTTATGGAGAGGGTATGCGGAGGACCGGACCCAGCGGTGGTCGATTTTCGCCGCCACCCCGGCGAGCAGGACAGGACGGGCGAGGTCGCGGGTGCTGATCGCATAGGATCCATCTCGGGGACGGACGGCGACCGACAGCGGCCTGCCCTCCAAAGAGGTTTTGGTCTGCGCCGGGACAGAGACCGGCGTCAGCGCCAGCATCAAAGCCAGGCATCCACGCCGGTGGGATCGGAATCTACGAGGTGTCATGTTGTCTATACCTGCCTGGCGGCTATCCTTTTAAAGTAGCTTCCACAGGTAATGGTCCAGCATCTTCCGCCACCACGGCCAGTCGTGATTGACGTCGTAGCCCCAGAGATCGAGCGTGTGTGGAATGCCTTTTGAGCCGAGCAGCTCCGAGAGGCGGCGGCTGCGGTCCGGCGCCTCGTGCGCCCCCTGCCCCGACAGGATAAAGATCGCGTCGGCGCGGCGCAGCAGGGGCAGGAAGTAATCATCATTCAGGTTGGAAAGATAATCGACGGGGTTATTGAAGTAGACGTTATCATCGTAGTAGCCGTTAAAGTAGTGGTGCACGTCGTAGCTGCCGCTCATCCCGACCACGCCGCGAAAGAGGTCGGGATGGCGAAAGTAAGCGTTGGCGGAGAGATAGGCGCCGAGGCTCGCGCCCGTCGTGAGCGGCCGGGCGCCGCCATAACCCGTATCGTGGCGAATCAACGGCAGCACCTCATCGGTGATGTAGCGGTCGTAGCGCGTGAGCAGCTCGGCCTTCCAGTGCGGGGGCGCGTGCTCGTTGAGCAGGCTGTAACGATTGACGCTGTTGATCGAGTAGGCGCGTATGCGCCCGGCGTTGAGGTGGTGACTGATCGCGCTAATCAGATGAAATCTCTCGTACTCGAGGAAATCGGCGGCGGCGGTCGGGAACATCAGCAGTGGATAGCCCGCGTGGCCGTAAGCCACGAGCGGCATTTCCATCCCAAGATTCTGACTGTACCAAGCGGTGATACGGCGCTGCATGCAAAGACTCTCCGGTGTTTCGCCACTGCGGGGGCGGGCGAAGATTAAAGAGCTTATCGACCAGCTTGTATGATATTGGCGGAGATAATCCCGCATTTTAAGCCCCGCGCGCAAGGCCGGCGTGAGAAAGAGAGCCGCTCCGATCATCCGGTGGGGTGCGCTTGACGCTTACGCAACCGTTCTGTTATAAAAATCTTTTCGCGCCCCAAGCGTGCAGCAATTGTAATGCTGGGGCGCATTTTCCGCAGTAGCTCAATGGCAGAGCATTCGGCTGTTAACCGAAGGGTTGTAGGTTCGAGTCCTACCTGCGGAGCCAAATTTCAGAAAGGCTGTTGGATGATAGACCAGCAGCCTTTTTAATTTGGTATTCCGAGGTAGTAACTGCAAATAAAGTCGTCGCCTTCGGGTGAGCCTTCCGTGACAAACCGGGTATGGCGGCTGGCAGGAAAAAAGAATTTAGCGTACACGGTCGGGTCCTTATCGCCTTCCTGGGCGTAGAGCGGCGGTAGAATCTCGCGGACATCTGCCGGCAGCAGCTTCATCGGCCTCAGTTGGCGTATCAGCTACTCAAAGGCTCGAAACTCTCCGTGCTTAAGGCCGCCCGCAGGCGTGGCGCCGGCGCAATCGTCCTCAGGTAATTCTGTAACTCCTCCCGCACAATCCAGTAGCACTCGCAGGAGAGTTCCTCCAGACCCCGCCGGTCCAAGATCGTCATGTGCCCGCGGTTGTAGCGGATGAGCCCACGCTCCTGGAACTTGCTGGCCGCCACGCTCACCCCCGAGCGGCGCACCCCCAGCATCTCCGAGATGAGCTCCTGCGTCAGCGGGAAGTCGTCACTCCCGGCCCGGTCATGACAGATCAGGGGCCACCGCGTGAATCTGGTCTCCAGCGGGTGGCGCTGTGTGCAGGCCGCCGTCTGCACGATCTGCACCACGAGCGCGTGCGTGTAGCGGAGCAGAATGCCGTGCAGTGAACGCACCTCGCTGAGCATCTGCTTGAGCACGTCGGCCTTCATTCTTATGGCGCTGCCAGGGATCTGCATCCGCGCCCCGTAAGGCATCGTCTGAACGCCCCAGAAGATGCAGATGCCGACCATCCCTTCGCTGCCGACTGCCCCGACTTCGACGGTTGAACCATCTTCGAGCAAGGCGAGCAGTGAGACGACACAGCCGTTCCCGGGGAAGTAGATATAGCGGACGGGCTCTTGAGGCCGGCAGAGCACTTCGCCGAGGCCGAGAGTGACCGGCTCGAGGTCAGGGAGGAGCCGCTGGTATTCTTCCCTGGAAAGGCCTGCGAGCAGCCAGTTGAGAGAGTTGTCGTCGGGCAGTTTCGAGCCGGGCATGATGTGCCTCCTATGTTACTACAGCCGTTGGTGTGAAAACACAAGCTGTCGGCACAAGGAATAGGTCGCTGGTCACGCCCCGATGTCGAGAGGTTGAATTCCCAGAAGGAAGGTCTCTTATATCACATCGCGGGGAAAAAGTCTTTAGGAATCTGAACAATATGTGGGATGGGCCGGTGCTGGGGTTGGAGCTAAACAAAAAGTTCGATGTGTGTCTGCTGTGGGGAGCCGCAATTTTATTCCAGCTGCGGGCGGCTCAAGACCGCCGCAGCTTTAATTCCTCAAGACAGTCTTTCCCTCACATCCAATTATTTCGTAACTTTATAGCCAGTGGCGAATGAATGTCACAGAGGGCCTCACCACCGAAGCACAAAGGACCCGAGAGGGGGCGCCGCAGAAAACAGGTGATACCCAATCGCAATCCGCTATATAGAAAACGCGGGCCGCGGAGCAAGCCCTCGGCCCCTACAATTCCTCTGCGTGGGTCGCATCCATTTGCAAGCCGCTGTATAACTAATTGTCTTGCTTGCCGTGCGCTCGCTGGCGTCGCGTTCGTAAACGAGACCAGGCATCATGCAGCGTCTGCCGCTCTTTTTTACTGAGGCCTATTCGTTTAAGTACGGAGCCGTCTTGTAAAGCAAATATATTTTCAGGCGGCTTACCGAGTTTGATATCGTCGTGCAATTTTCTTAGTAAATCAGACGTCGGAGTTACTAAAGGGACGAGTAACTCCTCGATTTCGGACGGGACCAGCTCCAGGACACCACCGCCGTAATGCCTGCCTTCCAGCTCGGCTGTTAAAGCGGTCAGGCTATTGACGAATGAGTAAACAAGCTGCTCCGGCTCCGCCTTGGTCGGTCGAACCCTGTACGCCGTGTCGGTCGTATAGGCTCCGGCTTTATTCAGTATCAACCGGTGGAAATCGTGACACCTCTTTAACATTGCTACCGGCGCGGCTGAAACCGACGGAACGTTATACCAGGGCTCCCTGATGCGACACTTGTATCGCCTGTGTAGGCCCGCAGCTTCACCCGTCTTGATATAGTGCCGAACGCCTTCCGGAAACCTTTTCAAATCACCCGTACCGAACCATAGAAAGTTTGCGGGAAGCCCTACTTGTTTGTTCTCCCTGTGACTCTCTTCATCGTAGATAACGCCGCGCACGTGTTCACTGCGCCCGAACATCGGATGCGACCACTGTTCTAACTGGTACCGAGCCACCACCTCGTCGGGCACCAGAAAAAACTTATTTGCGCCGGTCACAATGCCGACGTCCACGTCCGCGATGTCACGGAACTTAAACACGTTCCTGCGCAGCACGACGTCCTTGAGAAGCTCTCTTTCCTCCCCGGTGAGGAGGGCACGCATCCATTTGCCCCGCAGGACATCACCGCCCGAAAACCTGGCGGTCCCACACAACTCGCCCGGCTCTTCACTGAGGAATGCACGGTCTCTGACCTGAATGATGGCCACGCCATGTCCCTTACTGTCCTTTGAAGCCTTCTTTTCGGCCAACAGCAACACAACCCCCTGGAGGGTATTACTAAACCAAAGCTCCTCGGGGTCAATAATCAGGATCTTTGAGCATTCCCTCGCCAGAAAGTTACGGAGGGGTTGCGCGTGCAGCACGTGTAATATCTCTGCCGGGACAACCATCGCGAGCCGCCCTTCGGGCCTCAGATGTGCCACGGACAGGATAACGAAGGGGATCCAGGCGTTAGTGTGTTTGGTGAAAGGAAGGTGAAAGATGTCGAAAATTTTTTGGGTCAGCGCCTGATGAGCATCGTCCAGGTACTGGTAGCGAATAAACGGCGGGTTGCCCAGCACGGCATCAAAATCCGCCGGCCGGCCCGACCGCAAAAGGCCCCATTCTATGAAATCCCTGGCGAATACATTTGTGATAGGGCCTTTCAGGTGACGGCCTTTCGCGGCGGCTTTTTCCGCTTCCGGAGGGTCAGTCTCAAATGCCGTAACGGACTGTAAAAAGGCCGGCCCTAATGTTCTTAGGGCGTCAATGAAAACGCCGTCCCCGCAACTCGGTTCCAGGATACGTTGGGGTGAAATCTCACAGACCCAGCGGGTAAGAAAACGCGCTATTTCAGGATGGGTATAGTATCCGCCTCTTAATTTTGTGGGGGACTCGCTTTCGATAAAGTTCATGATCCGGTCGCCGGATGATACGTGAAATACAATGAGTTTCGATAATAAACCCGGCTGGGCTAGAATGAAAGGAGCGGTTTTTCTAATCAGGGGGGGTGGCGAGTATGAGCAGAGATGTGAAGGAGATGACGGAGAAGGAGATCCGCGCCCGGATTATCCGGCTCGGGTTTGGTGGAGATGAGGAGCGCCTGGAGAAGTTTTGTGAGAAGCTGCGGGCGGGGTTGCCCAAGGGGACGGGTGTCGCCCTGCGGGGCAGCGTGGTGACAAACGAGCGCTGGGAAGACGGAGAGCCTTTTGATTCTAAGGGGGAGCGCACGAGCGACCTGGACGTGACGCTCGTAGGCGATCAAGCGATGGAGTACTGGGATGAGGAGTCGTTCTACATCCCCGGGCTACACACTAAGCCGTTGGGCGACAAAGATCCGGACATCGCGCCCGGTTTAAATCCGCTTCGCGAGGAACTCCAACGGATGGTCGGACGGCCCGTGAACATCCAGGCCACGTCCGATATGATTCTATTCGCCCGCGATGTCCTGCTCGGCCAGCCATACTTCATGCTGATTGAGGCGGACGAAGATTCGTGACCCTCAAGCTGCTGAGCTACAACATTCGCTTTGGCGGGCGGGGGCGAGAGGCTCGACTGGCGGACGTGATCCGGGAAGTCGTGCCCGACATGGTCGTCTTCCAGGAGGCGACTGACCCGGGTGTCATCGAGCGGTTGGCCAAGGCGACCGGGTTCCCGCTGTGGGCGGCCCGGCCGGCCCACTCCATTGGCTATATCAGCCGGGCCGAGGTCGCTCACCATGCGTGGCACTACCCGGCAGGGACCAGGCATTCGTTTATGGAAATTGTGCTGGCGGGGGGTGAATCGCGCGTCTTCGGGCTTCACCTCAGCGCCCGCTTCTCCAAATGGAGCGAGCGGCGGCGGGCGCGGGAGATCCGGGCACTGCTCAAAGGCATCGAGAAGCACCAGGAAGGGTTTCACGTCCTGGTGGGAGATTTCAACACCCTGGCGCCCGGTGAGCTGCTGGATGCCCAGCGGATGCCGGCCTGGATCAGAGGCTTGATCTGGATCAGCGGGCGTGACATCCAGCGGGAGACCATTCAAATCATGCTTGACGCCCACTACGTGGACGGCTACCGGCGGCTTCACCCGGTGGATAAGGGCTACACTTTCCCTACCTGGGACCCTCACCTGCGCCTCGACTATGTCTTCCTGCCCGAGGCTTTCGCCGGTCGCCTGACAGCCTGCCAGGTTATCAGGGAGCCCGCCTCAGTCGCCCGAGCTTCAGACCATTTGCCCCTCCTGGCACACATCGACGGTGTATAACGTAAGCCCGGCGGAAGAGAATTAGTTCTGGTAAGTGTTAGTTGAGTGTATGGTGAAGGAGTATTTACCACAGAG
>CAYLJO010000043.1:0-33696 GCA_964383905.1 uncultured Blastocatellaceae bacterium | reverse complement strand
ACGGGCCATTGTCGAACTTAACTCTTTACTCTACAGCTTTTTGAACAGCCTCTATATACGAATTATGGTACGTGCGGTTAAGCGTCGAGAACCGCGGAAAGAGGTGCGCTTCAGACGTTGAAGCGGAAATGCACGACATCGCCTTCCTGCATCACGTACTCTTTGCCTTCCAACCTGAGCAAACCCTGCTCGCGTGCGGCGGCGTAAGAGCCCGCGCGCATCAGATCATCGTAGCTAATGACTTCGGCGCGGATAAATCCGCGCTCGATGTCCGAGTGGATGACACCTGCGGCTTGCGGCGCGCGCGTCCCCTTCGGGATCGTCCATGCGCGCACCTCCTTTTCGCCCGCCGTTAAAAATGACATTAAGCCGAGCAGCCGGTAGGCGCTCTTGATAAGCCGGTCGACGCCGCTGCTCGTGACGCCGAGGGCCTCTAAATAGTCGGCCCGCTCGTCCGGCGGGAGCTCGACAAGCTCGGCTTCCAGTTGGGCGCAGATGATGACGAACTCGGCTGACTCGCCCGCCGCAATTTCCCGGACCGTCCCGACATGAGCGTTCCCGTCCGCGTCGGAGAGCGCCGCTTCGTCGACATTCGCCGCGTAAATAGTCGGCTTCATCGTCAGGAGGAAAAATCCGCGCGCAATAGCACGCTCGTCGTCGCTGAGCTGCACGGTTCGCGCCGACTTGCCTTCTTCGAGCGCGGGTTGAATCTTATCTAACACGTCAAGCTCCGCGCGGGCAGTTTTGTCGCCACCTTTGGCCGTTTTCTGCGCGCGCTCGCGGCGGCGCTCGACCGTCGCCAGATCTGCCAGCGCCAGCTCGATCTGAATGGTCTCGATGTCTCGCGGCGGGTTGACCGAGCCTTCGACGTGCACGATCCCTTCGTCCTCAAAGCAGCGCACGACCTGAACCACCGTATCCGTCTCGCGTATGTTGGCGAGAAACTGGTTACCCAGACCTTCGCCCTTCGACGCGCCGCGCACCAGCCCGGCGATGTCTAAGAACTCCACGGTCGCCGGAATGATCACGCCCGTTTTGACCAGCTTCGCCAGCGGCTCGAGTCGCTCATCCGGCACGGCGACGACGCCGACGTTGGGTTCGATGGTGGCGAACGGATAGTTGGCGGCGAGCGCCGACGATTGTGCCGTCAGCGCATTGAAAAGCGTTGACTTGCCGACGTTGGGCAAACCGACAATACCTGCGCGGAGCATGAGAGCACCTCCCTAGATTAAATCGGCGCGTCGCAGCGAAATTAACTCTTTTACACTGTCGAGGGCGCGCTGTCCAGCCGTCCTGAGGCGGCCCCCACGGCTTTGCAACTATTCAGAGCATTTCGCGTATAATCGGATCGTCCGGCACGACTCATTCCAATCCACTCAAAGCTTGGTCCTCCGGAGATCGTGAGATGAAAGATTTGGCCGATGTCGCTCTGAATGCCGCCGCGCAAAAAGGAGCATCCTATGCCGACATCCGTATCAGCCGCTTCACCAATCAGTTCGTCACCACGCGCGAGAAGCGCGTCGAGAACGTCACAAACACCGAATCATTCGGCTTCGGCGTACGCGTGCTTGTTAACGGCGCGTGGGGGTTCTCCGCGTCGAGCAAGCTTGAGAAGGATGAGATCGCGCGTGTCACCGAGCGCGCCGTTTCGATTGCGCGCGCAAACAAAGCGATCCAACGCAGCCCGATCTCGCTCGTCCCGGTCGAAAAATACCCGGACGCGAAATATACGACGCCCGTCGAGCGCGACCCCTTCGCTGTGCCGCTGTCGGAAAAGGCCGACCACCTTTTGCAGGTCAATGCCGAAGCGACAAGGATCAAAGGGCCGGGGCCGATGTTCGTCAACTCCCTGATGTTCTTTAGCAGGGAGGAGAAGTATTTCGCTTCCACCGAAGGCTCTTATATCGAGCAGACGCTGATCCGCTCGTGGCCCACTTTCATCGTCACCAGCGTAAATCCGCAGACCGGGCGTTTCGAGCAGCGCCGAAGCCTCGGCTCGCCGGTCGGTAAGGGCTATGAAGTCGTCGCCGAGTATGACCTCATTAACGAGGCGCCGCGCGCCGCCGAGCAGGCCGTTCGGAAGCACACCGCCAAGCCGGTCGAACCCGGCCGCAAAGACCTCGTGCTGCATCCCACACACCTCTGGCTGACGATTCACGAGTCCATCGGCCACCCGACCGAGCTGGATCGTGTGCTCGGCTACGAGGCGAATTTCGCCGGCACATCTTTCGCCACCCGCGAAAAGCTCGGGAAGTTCCAGTACGGCTCGAAATTCATTAACATCAGGGCCGATAAAACACAGCGCAACGGCTTGGCCACCTGCGGCTGGGACGACGACGGCGTCAAGACGACCGAATGGGACTTAATTAAAGACGGTCTGCTCGTCGGCTATCAAACGGTTCGTGATAACGCCGCCGTCATCGGGTTGAAGCGTTCGAACGGCGCGGCCTACGCGGATAGCTGGAGGGACGTCGCCTTCCAGCGGATGCCGAACGTGAGTTTGCAGCCCCCGCCGGGCAATCAAAAAATCAGCGCCGACGACCTGATCGCGGATGTCAAAGATGGCATCTACATCGAAGGCGACGGCTCTTTCTCCATCGACCAGCAGCGCTACAATTTTCAATTCGGCGGGCAGGTCTTCTACGAGATCAAGGATGGCAAAAAGGTCGGCCTCCTGCGCGACGTCGCCTACCAATCGCGGACGCCCGATTTCTGGAACGCCTGCGACGGTGTCGGCTCGCGTGAGTTCTACAGCCTCGGCGGCTCATACTTCGACGGCAAGGGCGAGCCGGGGCAGGTCAACGCCGTTTCGCACGGCTGTCCGCCCGCGCGCTTCCGGCGTATTAACGTCATCAACACGGGGAGGAAGATCTAAAATGGCGTTGCTGATAGCTAAGGACGCGGAAGCCATTCTCCAGAAGGTGTTGGCCCTCTCGAAAGCCGACGAGCTGCAGGCGACGCTGAACGGCGGGCGCTCGGCCTACACGCGCTTCGGCGTCAACTCCGCCAGCACCAGCGGCGACGCCGACGACCTCAGTCTCAGCGTCGACGCGCGTTTCGGCCAGCGCAGCGGCGTGGCGACGACCAATACGCTCGACGATCGGGGGTTGGAGCGGGTCGTGCGGGCGGCCGAAGAGATCGCGCGCCAGCGCCAGGAAGACCCTGAACAAATGGCTTTACTCGGCAAGCAGCAGTACACGGAGCTCGCAATCGCGTTCGATGACGCGACGTATAACGCCGGAGCGGACGTGCGCGCCAGAGGGATCGCCGCGACCGTTGAGCCGGCCCAGGCCCGGAACCTCGTCGCCGCCGGAATCTTCGATCACTCCGGCGGCTTCACGGCGCACGCCAATACACGCGGACTCTTCGGCTACACCAGAAGCTCGCTCGCATCTTTCACCACGACCGTCCGTACCGCCGACGGTTCGGGCTCAGGTTGGGCTTCGGCGATGTCACACCGCATCCGCGACGTTGACGCACCCGTTGTGGCCCGGCGGGCGATTGAAAAGTCTGAGCTCTCGCGTGACCCGGTCGCGATTGAACCCGGTAACTATACTGTCATCCTTGAATCCAACGCCGTCGGCGACCTGGTCGCCAGAATGGACCAGTTCTTCGGCGCGCGGCAGGCTGATGAGGGCCGTTCGTTCCTTTCGAAGAAGGGCGGCGGTAATCGTCTCGGCGAAAAGTTATTCGGCGATCAGATTAATATCTACACCGATCCTGAATACAGCGCCGGGCCGGGCGCTCCCTTCGACGCACAGGGGTTGCCGACCCGCCGCATCGATTTCGTGCGTAACGGCGTGGTGCAGAATCTACTTTACACGCGCTACTGGGCCAGGAAGAAGAGTGAGGGGTCGAAAAAAGCGGTCGAGCCGACGCCGTTCCCGACCAATATTATTATCGACGGCGGCAACACTTCCATCGAAGAGATGATTAAGAGCACGGAGCGGGGCGTCCTCGTCACGCGCTTCTGGTACATCCGCCTCGTCGATCCGCAGAGTGTGCTTTTCACCGGCCTGACGCGCGACGGCACGTTTTTGATCGAGGGGGGCCGGCTCAAATCCGCGATTAAGAATTTTCGCTTCAACGAATCCCCCGTCAAGATGCTTAACAACGTCGAAGCGATGTCGCCGGCGGTGCGCATTACCGGTTCGGAGCGGTTCGGGGGGAATATTCCGGTCCTCGCGCCCGCGCTCAAGGTACGAGATTTCTCGTTTACGAGCTTGTCAGACGCCGTATAAACAGGTATGAACGCGGCAGCGATGAATAGTGAGATGACAGCTTTTAGCTCATTGTTCCGCGTTCCGCGTTCACCGTTTCTCTTATGTTTTTTGCTTTTGCGCTTGCCTTGGTCTCGGTCGCGGGCGGCACGCTGATTACTTACTACTATACGGAAGACGAGCCGCTCGCTTCACGCCTCTGCGCAGGCGCATGCCTGGGATTTACGGCGCTCGCCTTTAGCGGTTTCATTCTCGCCTCTTTTTTTGGTTTAACTACATTCTCAATCATTCTCGCCGCGGCACTGACGGCTTCACCGCTGGTCTCACTTCGGCAGGCCACGCGCCGGGCGGAAGTACGCGCCGACTTGTCGGCAGTAACGCGGGGCGTGCGACGCGCGCTCCTGCACCCGACACGCCGTACGACCGCCTACTTCATTTTCTACGCCCTGATTTCGCTCCTGCTGTGGCTCGCCTTTGATCGCGCCATGTATGAGCAGCCGGACGGGATCTATACCGGTCTGCTCAATAACTACGGCGACCTACCCTTTCACTTAAGTGTCATCACGGGTTTTGCGCGTGGAGAAAACTTCCCGCCCGAAGACCCAACCTTTGCCGGCGCGCGGTTCACTTACCCATTCATCGCGGATTTCGTCGCGGCAATATTTGTGCGCGCCGGGGCAAGCCTGCGCGACGCAATGTTCATGGAAAACTTCCTGCTTGCGCTTGCATTTGTCGGGTTGCTGCACCGCTGGGCGTTGGCGATCACCCGCGATTTCGTGGCGGCGCTCATCACGCCGGTGCTCGTACTGTTCGGCGGGGGGTTGGGCTGGTGGCTTCTCTTTCAGGATGCGCGGCAGAGCGGCCAGGGTATCCTCGCGGCGCTCAGCCATTCGACACACGCCTACACAATCATTCCTGAAACAACCTGGCGGTGGGGTAACGCGCTGACAACGCTGCTCATCCCACAGCGCAGCCTCCTGCTCGGCCTCCCGCTCGCCGTCATCGTCTTTACACAGTGGTGGCTGGCGATCAGCGACGCGGAGACGCGAGGGTACGGAGACGCG
The DNA here is from genome assembly GCA_964383905.1 of uncultured Blastocatellaceae bacterium. Lineage (GTDB taxonomy): Bacteria > Acidobacteriota > Blastocatellia > Pyrinomonadales > Pyrinomonadaceae > CAYLJO01. The sequence continues at coordinate 28,412 of CAYLJO010000043.1, read as the reverse complement.
GAGACGCGGGGACACGGCGACACGGCGAAAGGCGGTCGGGATAAGAAAAGTGAGCGGCGTGGCAAAGCGACACGCCGAAGGGATAACCGTCCCCGCGTCCTCGCGTCCCCGCGTCTCCGTGTCTCCGCCGCAAGGCGCATGACCGCGGCGGGAGCTGCGGCTGGCTTGTTGCCACTCGTCCACGCGCACAGCTTTATTGTTGTCATGGGGCTTGGCGCTTGTCTCGCTTTGCTCTTTCGAGAATGGCGCATGTGGGCGATCTTTTTCGTCGTGGCGATATTGATCGCCGCGCCACAGATGTGGTGGGTAACGCGCGGCAGCTATGTGCATACCGAAAGCTTCTTCGGCTGGCATCTCGGATGGGACCGGGGAACAGAAGATGTCTTCCGGTTCTGGCTCAGGAATACAGGACTGTTTATTCCGTTAATTATTGCGGCGATTTTATGGCGCGGCGAAGAGCGTCTTGTCTCGCGGCGGCTACTCTTCTATTATTTGCCGTTTACGCTCTGCTTCATCATCCCGAATTTCGTTAAACTGGCGCCGTGGGTGTGGGACAATATTAAGGTTATCTTTTACTGGTACGTTGCCTCCGCGCCGCTTGTCGCGTTGCTGCTCGCACGCCTTCTGCGCGGCGGGTGGGGCTCTCGCGCGACGGCAGCCCTATTGTTCGTTTCGCTCACGCTGGCGGGGGGCCTTGACGTCGGAGTCGCTGTATCGCGGAGGGACGGCTATCGAGAGTTTGATCGGGATGGAATCGCGTTTGCAGAGTTGGCCGAGCGCAACATCGCCCCACGTGCTTTCGTCCTGCATGCGCCGATTCACAATCACCCGATATTTCTGACCGGCAGGCGTTCGCTGATGGGTTACCCCGGGCATATCTGGACACACGGAATTGAATACGCCCCGCGTGAAGCCGAGATCAAACGTATCTATGCCGGGCTACCCGATGCCGGGGCGTTGCTCGCGCACTACGGCATTGAATACGTGGTAGTAAGTCCACTGGAACGCGGCGTGATGCCCGTCAATGATTCATTCTTCGAAGGCTACACAAAGGTGGGACAAGTAGGTGCGTACCGACTCTACAAGATCACGCGACCGTAAGATGGCCGGTGAGCGAGATAGGCCACGCCACGCCGGCAGCGCAGCACGCGTCGCCGGCGCGACCGAGTCGGCGACCGGGGGGAGTGCTGAGGGGGCGGAGATCTCCGAGCGCGCCTGGCGGGTCGCGAGCGTCCTGCTTTTGGTCGCCGGCGCGGCGCTGCGTCTCTCTCTCCTCGGTCTTGTTCCGCTGCATCATGACGAGGGCGTCAACGGACTATTTCTCACGCGACTGGTTCGCGAGGGATTCTATCAATACGATCCGGCGAACTATCATGGTCCGACGCTCTATTACTTCGCGCTCGTGACTTCAACCCTGTTCGGCCTGAACACCTTTGCCATCCGCCTCGTGCCCGCCATTTTTGGCATCGCCACGATCTACCTGGTCCTCTGTTTGCGAAGGCATATCGGCTCAGTGGGCGCGCTCTCCGCCGCCGCTCTCCTCGCCATCTCGCCCGGCGCGGTCTACATGTCGCGCTACTTCATACACGAATCGCTCTTCGTTTTTTTTACCCTCGGGCTGGTCTATGCCGCGCTCAAATATTACGAGGAGGCGCAAGCGGTATACCTGATGCTCGCCGCCGCTTCCGCCGCGCCGCTCTTCGCGACCAAAGAGACGGCGATGATCTCAGTGGGCGTGCTCCTCATCGCCCTTGCCTGCACCTATGTTTTCAGAAATTATTCGACGGGAGTGGTAACGGCTGAGCGTGGGCCACGCGGCGGTATGCGGGCGGCGCAGAAAGCGCCGGGTGGTGATCAAAATATGGTTTTGGCACGCTTCGGCGGGCCATCATCTGCGGCGATCCTCTCGCTTGCCGCCGTCGCCGTGTTTCTTCTCATTACTATTCTCTTCTACTCCTCTTTCTTCACCAACTATCCCAAAGGCATCTACGATGCGCTCGAAACTTTCAAATTTTGGACGAAGACCGGCAAGAAGGAGCACGTGCACGAGTGGTACACATATCTCTTATGGCTCTGGAAAGAAGAAGCGCCGCTGCTTGTGCTGGGCGCCGTGGGCGCCTGTTTTGCCGTGTGGCGCGCGAATAACCGCTTCGCTCTTTTCGCGGCGCTGTGGGCTTTCGGGCTGCTTACCGCTTATTCCCTGATACCCTACAAAACGCCCTGGCTCACGCTCAATTTCATCTTACCGTTAGCGATCACCGGCGGCTACGCGGTCGATGTCATGTATCGTAAGGCGAAAAGCGCGCAGGAGACCGCTCTCGCCCTTGCGCTCATCGTTGTTGCCGTCCTCATCTGCGGCTATCAAATGGTCGTCCTGAATTTTATCCATTATGACGATGACAGGTACGTCTATGTTTACGCGCACACCCGGCGTGAGTTGCTGCCGTTAGTGGATGAGGTCGAACGAATCGCTAAACGAGCGGGCACGGGCGTAGACACAGGTATCACAGTCGTTTCTCCGGATTACTGGCCGCTCCCCTGGTATTTCCGTGATTACAAGCGCATCGGATATTACGGTCGCCTGACACCGACTAACGAACCCGTTGTGATCGGTTCCGAGGCTCAGGAACACGAACTCCAATCCACCCTAGGTGATCGTTACCGGCGAGTTAACTCCGGGCTGAACGCGAACGGCAGTTATACCCTGCGGCCCGGCGTCAATCTGGTGCTTTACGTGCGCGGCGACCTTGCCGGGCATTGAGCCTACTTCTTCAAACAAATTGAGAAAAAGCCCCGCGTATCACCGGTCGAAAACCATCAGACGGCACACAGGCGAATTATCGACCCCTAAGCCGCCGGCATGAATGGACGAAACTACTCACCGACGTGGAAAACCGCGGCGCTTTTTTGCTGTTTAAGTGCCTGTGTGGCATCAATTAAACCTATCTCACCTCAGGTATTAGTTGACATTCCCGCCAACTCCAACATATAGTGTATACCTTCTGGGAGCGCTCTAGGGGCTGCATTTATGAATTTTTAATGCATGGAGCCGCCAGACTATCAGGCGCGGATGTTCAAACTTCAACGTTTAGAGATAACCGGTTTTAAATCCTTTGCGGACCATACTGAAGTTGTCTTCACCGGTGACGGTATCACAGCTGTCGTGGGGCCGAATGGTTGCGGCAAATGCGTTAGCGGTGATACGCTTGTTACGCTGGCAGACGGGCGCGACGTGCCGATCCGCAAACTCGTCGAAGCTGCGCTGGGCGATTCACCCGCCGTTGAAACTCTCGACGACGGATCGCTGACGCGCCACAATCCTCACGGGATCAGGATTCTCTCGCTGAACCCGGCCACGCTCCGTCTCGAACCCCGCCTTGTATCAGCTTTTATAAGGCGACAGGCCACGCCTTATTTACTGCGCATTCGTACGCGCGCGGGCCGAGAAGTGACGGCCACACCGTACCATCCTCTGTTCACGTTAGATCAGGGACGTTTACGCACCCTTAAGGCGGAAGAATTAAAGGTGGGCACCCGGCTGGCGCTCCCACGCCGCCTGCCGGTATCGGGCGGCGAAACGAGCTTACCGCCGTTTGAGGTCCTTAAACAATTTCAGAGCGACGACAAAATCTTCGTCCCGTATTCCGCCCCGCTGCACGAATGGGCGAACAATACGCGCGCCAGGTCTGGAACATGGGCCGAGTGGACGCGAGTTGCGGGCGTGCCGCACACGCAATTCAAAGGTTTGCTTGATGGGCAGGCCATCGGCACTGCGACACTCTGGAAACTGGCCGACGACGCCCAACTTTCGCCGCCACTCGACGGAGGCCTCAAGTCTCGCGGCTCTGGCCGACTGCGTATTCCATCACGCTTCACCCCAGACATGGCTCGCTTTTGCAGCCTGCTAGTCGCAGAAGGGCGGAACACCAGCGCGAATCAGGTCTGGTTCGTTAACTCCGACCGTGCGTTTAATGATGAGTTCGAGCGGCTCGCCCGAAACCTGTTCGGTGTGGAAGTTCACCGGCGGCACTACAAGTCATGCGCCGAAGACAGTTTGATCTACTCCCGCACGTTGGGGATGGCGCTCGAAAGATTATTTAACTTTCCAGTCAATTCCAGTTCGGCGGAAAAGGAAGTGCCTCACCACCTATTGTCCGCCGACCCTCAGACGCAGTGGGCCTTCCTGTCAGGCCTGTTTGAGGGAGACGCTTACATTTGCGCGCAGCCACCGACCAATGGGAAATGTGCGCATGCATATATCGAGTACGCGACTGCCAGTCAAAAGCTGGCCCGGCAAGTGGTCGCGCTGCTGCTGCGTCTTGGCGTGTTTGCCCTGCTCCGGCCCAGAGAGCGGTATGCTGCCAATACCATCAAGAAGACTCGCCGGACATACTATACGGTTTTAATCTATGGAACAGACCAATTGCGGTACATCGCGCAACATCTTTCATTCGTTGGAGAGAAGCGCCACGCGCTACAACGCTTGCGGGAACTAGTTCCGGCTTCTAATCCCAACCATGATTTGATTCCGGGTGTCACCCCGCTCGTCAAAGAAGCCGCGCGAAGAGCCGGAGTCAGCATTAAACTCAACCGGCGTCATCACCCCAAACTGGCAGCCTACGTCGAACAACGGTGTGATGCCAGCCGGGCCGGGCTGCTCGAAGTCGTCGGCCAGATTGAACGGCTCGGGGCACAGCCGGAAATGGCCCGTGAGCATCTGGATAGATTAACCGTCCTTGCTACCTCTGATATCTACTGGGACGAAATCGTCCGTATCGAGCAGGTGGCGCCGCCTGACGCATGGGTCTACGACCTGAGCGTCGCTGGAACCCACAACTTTGTTGCCGGAAACATCATCGTTCACAACAGCAACGTCGCAGACTCAATCGCCTGGGTTCTGGGTGAACAGAGAATCAAGCACCTGCGCGGCACTGAGATGAAGGATGTCATCTTCCAGGGCTCGCGCAACCGGCAGCCTAGCGGGATGGCCGAAGTCGTCCTGCACATGTTACGCGATGAGATGATCGAGCATGAGCCGGACGTCGACGATATAGACTCGGCGCTTGAAGAGATAGACGACCACGCCGTCTCGGTCGAAGAAGCGGTCTCGTCAGACTCGCCCGCGGAAGTTGCGCCCGCACTTGCCCCGCCATCAGAGGCGACGGGTGAGTCGGATGTTGATGCCCAGGCCGTAGATTCTACACATCAGGTCCCGGCAGAGCCCGGCACCGCTATCTCTACCCCGGCAACCACAAAACCTCATGGCAAGCGACATTGGCGACCGAGCCGCCTCGCGCTGGAGTTTGCGCCTGGCGAGCAGGTTTCCATCACGCGCCGTCTCTACCGCTCAGGCGAGAGCGAGTATTTGTTGAACAATCGCCCCTGTCGGCTGCGCGATATTCAGGATCTATTTTCCGGGACTGGGTTATCCGGCGCTCACTACGCCATCGTCGAGCAAGGGCGCATCGAGCAGATTCTTTCGGCCAAGCCGATGGATCGCCGCACGATCATCGAGGAAGCGGCGGGGATCACTAAATTTCGCGTGCGCCAGCGTGCCGCTGAAGCCCGGCTTGAATCCGCGCGCGCCAATCTCAGCCGCATCTCTGACATTGTTTCAGAAATTGAGAGGCAGGTCGGGAGCCTGCGGCGGCAGGCGGCCAAGGCGCGCCGTTACCGTGTGCTGCGCGAGGAGCTTCGTGAGCTTTTGCGTCGCATGTACGTGGCAGAGGAGCACTCCTTGGCGGCTTTACTGGAAGAGACGCGCGTGCGCCTGCAAGAGGCTGGCGACCGAGAGCGGTTAATGGTCGAACAGTTATCCGCGCATGAGGAGGAGGCCCGCCGCGCGACACAAGAAGCGCGCGCCTTTGAAGACAAGCTGGCAGAGGCGCGGGCCGTCGCCGCCGAGGCGGTACTGCAGCGCGACCGCCGGATGCGCGAGCGCACCTATCAGGAAGAGCAGGCCGCGGCGCTTGCAAAACGGCAGATAGATGTCGAAAGTGAAATAAGGGCGGTGCGTGCGCGGCTCGCGGACGTGGAAGCCGAATGCGAACGCCTCCGCGAGGAAGACGCCGACCTGCGCGTCGCGAGTGAAGAAAGCGCACTTTCGCTTCAATCCGCTGAAGAGGATTACGCCGGTCGCCTGGCTGAAGTCTCAACGGCCGAAGCCGAGATCGAGAGAGCCCGCGCCGAGCTTTTGACGCATACGGCAGTAACCGAGCGCTTAATGGAGATCGGTCGCCAGCTCGAAGCGACGCTCGAACGCCTCGCCCTGCAAGCCGAGGGTCTCGCGAGGGAAGGCGAACGTGCCGCCACCGTTCACGCCGAGCGTATCGCCGAAGCCGAGCTCCTCAGAGAAGCAATCAGGGTGGCGCGCGAACGCCTCGTTTCGTTAACCGCCGAGCGTGAAGCCGCCATGCAATTGGTTGCAGATGCCCGCACCCTCTCTTCTACCGCGGATGCGGAGAGCGCGCGTTTACGTGACGAATCTTCGCGCACCAAGCATCGGCTCGATACGCTCACGGAATTGGATGCGCGCCGCGCTCACTATTCGCCTGCCGTTCAAAGTCTCTTCAAAACAGGTAATGGGCCGGCCGATTTTCATGCCATCGGCACACTCGCCGATGCCCTTCATGTTGAGCCGCAGTGGGAGCGGGTTGTTGAAGGGGTCTTCGGCCCCTCCTTGCAGGCGATCATCGTGCCGACGCCCGATGATGCGGAGCGCGCCGCGTTCTGGCTGCGGGGGCATGGTTCCGGTCGCGCCAGCTTTCTCGTCGTCGGGCTGCACGGGGCGAGTGAAGAGGCTGATCACATCTCCTTGAACGGTGAGTCAGCCACGACTACAGCATTCGCGGACGGGGGCGAAGGTTTCGATGAGGTCCGGGTCGGCGGCCTGCTCGGTGCGCCGGGCGAGCTCCTGACGGCTCTTCACCGCACATGCCCGCGCGAGATGAATGCACGCGTCGCCGGTAGCCTTGACCATGCCATGGCGATGTCGCTGGCCTCGGGCGATATGTATGTTACGGTGGACGGAGACTGGGTTGCGGGCGGTCAACTGGTCCAGGCCGGAGAAAGGCGCGGGCTGGAAGACGGGGCGGGGCTACTCGCTTTCAAGCGCGAACTACGTGAATTGGAGGCCCGCTCTCGCGAGCTGGATGCCGAATGCGCCAGTGCGGAAGAGGCTGCCCGCGAGGCTCGCCTGCGCCTGGGCGAATTCGAGGAGACGGTTGTCCTGTTGAATGAGGCTATCGGGCGTGAGGAGCGTGAAGCGATGGCGCGTGAGTTGAATGCGGCCGCGCTGGCGCAGGATATCGAGCGTGCTGAGCGTCACGTGCATGTCGTTGCCGACGAGGCTGCGCGACTCGCGCGGGAACGTGGGGAACTGGAGCAGCGGCGCGCGACCGCGCTCGCTGAGGCGGAAGCGGCGGAAGCCGCGCGCCTCTCCGTCGCCGCGGATATTGCAAGCGCAACCACGGTTCTCGCCATCGCGCGGCGGGAGGCAGAGGCCGAAAACGAGAGCCTCGGCAAAAGGCGCGCAGCAGCCGCCGCCGCGGCCGAACGCCGCAGAGCGACCGCCGCCGAGCTGCGGCGGATGGAGGCTGAGCGAAGCGACCTCGACTCGCGGTTAGGGCGACACACGCGGGAAGTGACCGAAATTGCCGAGCGGTTACAAGAGCTACGGAGCTCGATTGATGAAATCAATCGTAGTGCCGAGAGCATTGAGGAGGAGCGCGCGCAGGAGGAGCAGGAGGTCGCGGAAGCGGCGGCGCGCCTCGGAGAGGCGCGCGAAACGGCCGACGCCCTCGCCGCCCAGTTAACAGAGTTGAACCATCGTGCGGCAGCGGCACGCGACGCGCGCGCGGCGCTCGAAGTTCAGCGCGCAGAAGCCACGGCGCGACTCAGCTACTTGCGCGAAGCTTGCACGGCAGAGCTAAATCAGTCTCTCGAAGAATTGTCGCGCGAGCGCATAGACGATGAAGCCTTCGACCTGGAAGCGGGCCGCGCGCGCGTCGAGGAGTTGCGGGCGCGCATCGAAAGTTTCGGCGCCGTCAATATGATGGCGCTCGAAGAGTTGTCTGAAGCCGAGGAGCGTCTACAGTTTCTCACGGCCCAGCGGCAGGATATTACCGGCGGTATTGCCTCAACCGAGGAGGCTTTGCGAGAGATCAAGCGCCGCTCGCGCGACCGTTTTCGTCATGCGTTCGAGCAGATCAATCGCAACTTCGGCGACTTTTTCCAGCAGCTCTTCGGCGGCGGGCGGGGCGAGATGGGTTTGATAGACGCTGATGATGTGTTAGAGTCTGGCATTGATATCATTGCGCAGCCGCCCGGCAAACGCCTCCAGAACGTGCTACTGCTTTCCGGGGGCGAGAAGGCTATGGCCGCGCTGGCCCTCGTGCTCGGAATTTTTCAGTACCGGCCGTCGCCCTTCTGTTTGCTTGACGAGGTGGACGCGCCGCTGGATGAGGCTAACGTCGGTCGATTCGCCGATAAGATCGCTGAGATGTCTACCAACACCCAGTTCATTGTCATCACTCACAACAAGAGAACAATGGAGATGGCGCGCGCTCTCTACGGCGTAACGATGGAGGAGGCCGGCATCTCGAAACTTGTTTCCGTGAAATTCGAGTGAGGATCACCCACAGACCAATGGCGCCATGCCGCATTGTTGCCGCGCTTCTGATCATGAGCGCGGCAATTTCCGCTGCGGCACAAAGCAGGACCGCGCGGCCACAGCAAAGTGGTCAAGCCACGGTCACGGCTCCGGGTAAGCATAACGCTCGCGAACAGACCGCCCCCTCTCCTGACGGGAAAAATCCTGATGGGTCGCAAAACGTTTCTCCGGCGTCTCCCGGTGACGCGCCGGACGCTGTTCGTTTCTCTTACGAATTCACGCAGCCTAACTTTTTGGTTAGTCACATTCTTATCGAGCATAATAGAGCGGGCCGCGGCAAAATCTCTTTTGAGCGCCAGGGCGGTGCCGCTCCCATTGTCGAGCCGTTCGAATTATCCACGGCCGCACGCGAGCGAATCATGCCGTTGTGGGACGCCCTGCGATTCCTGGAATCTGACACTAATTACCAGTCAACCAGACAATACCCGCACCTCGGCACAATGCGCCTCGGGATGAAGCGTGGTGAGCGCGAGCGCGTGGCTGAATTCAACTGGACAAACGATACTCAGGCTGCCGCGCTGGTAAACGAATATAAACGCGCCGCCGATCAGGCCATCCTGGTCTTTGATATAAATCTGGCCCGCGAAAACCAGCCCCTTTCCACGCCGAATCTGATCGATTATCTCGATAGGCTTTTCCAGAGGAATGGCCTTTCCGACCCGCGACAACTGGTTTCTCTGCTTCGCGACATCAACACGGATGAGCGCCTTCCACTCATCGCGCGAAATCACGCCGAACGTTTGCGCAAAAAGATTGAGAAGTAGACCGGAAACTCGCCATCTATAGCGGATTAAGAATGGGTGGGAGGCTTCCGCCTCCTGCGGTACCGGGCGCGGAAGCCTCCCCGGGTCCACATCGCGCCGCACAAGCTATGAGTCGGCGAGCCTGCTCCCATAAGTGCTGACCCACGAGTATTTTGTAGCCACTCTAAATAATTGATCTGTCTCTTGCGCAAATTCCTTGAGCTTTCGCGTCCTAATTTTTGAGCGGTCACCTGCGGCCCCTTCTGAACCGCTCGGCCGAAGACCCTAACTCTATGACTTTTGTCCATAGCGCGGGCGTCTCCTGTCCCACGACCGAGACTTTGTCTCGTTTTGAACAAAAAGGCTGATCGGGAATGCGAATTCCTTTCGTGATCGCATTGTAAAGCTCTTTGCCAATCGAAAGCGGTATGCGAAACGGCGCAGTTTAATTTATAATCACACCTGCCACGTGAGTACCAGATTTGTCACCCATCTCGATGACGCGCTGGGCAGTTGCGCCGCAGATATCGACGCGCTCTATGCGCGGTGCGTTGAAGCTGCGCCAAATTATGGCGTCTCACGCGCCGACTTAGAGGCAGCCTTGAGAGTCGGCGTTGATAAGTATCTGTTTGATCGTGCCGGCGACGGCGCAACCCCGTCCCTTGATGAAATACGCCAGTTCCTTGGCGAGGTTCAGTCCACGGATCTCTATTTGGCGCTCGCCTGCGCGCGCGGCAATGAACACGCCTGGTGGGATTTCGATCAGGAATATCGCCGCTACATTGAGCGCATCGCGCGTCATCTGGCGAGTGCCGAGACGGACGCCGAGGAAGTAATTGACCACGTATATGTGGAGCTTTACGGCACGCGCGTCGTAGATAGCGAGCGCCAATCAAAATTCGCGACTTACACGGGGCGTGGGACGTTGCGGGGGTGGCTGCGCACGATTGTTTGGCATGCCGTTGTCGACCTTCATCGCGCTCGTCATGACGAGATCTCGATCGACGACTGGTCGGAAAGCGGTGGTGAATCGCAGGATAGACCCGGCTGGCGAGTCGAAGAGCAAGATGGCGAAGAGGTGATGGTCGAAAGAATCGCGCGCAGGCGTTACGCGGCGGCAATCGTCGCGGCGCTCGATGCGGCCCTGGCGACCCTCGGAGATCACGAAAAGCTCTTGCTGCTCTACTATCATGTTGAAAATTTGAAACTGCGCGAGATCGCGCGGCTCGTCGAAGAGCCGGCTTCCCCTTTACGGCGGTGGTTCCAGCGCCAGTCAAAACGACGTGTTCGGATTCCGGACAGCCGCGTCCACGAGTCAACAGTAATGCGCTGGCTGGAGAAGGTTTACGAAAAAGCTCTCGGCCAGTTTCGCGTGGAGTTGAGTCAAAAGGCCGGGCTCAGCCCGGCCGAGATTGATATATGCATGCAGATAGCAACCGAAGATCTTGGCACGGAGGATGTACGCCGTCACTTTATGAATATTTCGGTTAAGGATTTAGGCAAAGACGATTCTTAGTAAGCGTCCACATAGAGAGAAAGCTTTTAGGGGGGAGAGATGCCACGACCTAAGCAAAGCAGAGAGACAGAGACGATTCGCTACATGATTCACCAGCGCCTGCAGCAGCGCGCGCTCGCGGATCGGATGACCCAAGCCACCGCGCATCTGGATGAAGACGCCCTCTCCGCCTTTGTTGAAGGGCGCCTCAGTGAGGCTGAATCAAAACCCTTCGTTTCGCACCTGGTTGCCTGCACGTATTGTCGCCGCATTACCGCCCAGTTGATCCGGCTGGAATCCGAGCTCCGTGTCAATGAAAGGGCGGGAGAGACGGACACGCCTGTCACACCGGAGGAGCCGGGTCGCATTCGCCGCCTTCTTGAAAACCTCGCCTCACGCGTTCTTCCTTCAGAAGACGAGGCCGTCTTCGCCTATCATGCCCCGGCGGAAGACTTTCAGCAGGAAGACGAGGCGGATAGAAACAAAGAGAAAGAGAGCGACAAAGAGAACGGGCCAAACGAACGGTCTCAGCAGTAATCGCGCCGGCCCCTTATAGCCTGCAGCTTCCACACGTACTTCCGCCCGCGCAAACCTTGCGAGAACGTTTTCCTTGAGGCGGCGGGCACTCTCAAACGTCCGAAGACAGCTTAACGCCCGCCACCAGTTCCCGAAGTCCGTCCGCCGATTGAACGCCGAACAGTATCGCGCGACCGCCGGCGATGAACGCCGGAACGCCGCTCACGCCCAGTTCTTCGGCCGCGGCCTCGTCCCGTAGCACGGGCGCCTCAAAGTCGCGGCGTTCGAGCGCGCCGGACAAATCCATCGCATCGAGTCTGAGTTCAGAGGCCAGGCGCGCGAGCACGTTGACATCGCCGATGTCTTCACCCCGCTCGAAGAAGGCGCGAAAGATGGCGGCATTGTAATCATCAAAGCGGTTTTGGGCGCGTGCCCACTGCGCCGCTTCGTGCGCCCGTCGCGAACGTGGTTGGAGCGGAGGCAGTCGCATCTCGACGCCGAGGCGTTCGGCCAGCGGGTAAACCGCATCGCGCCAAACGCGCGTGAGATATTCTCCGCTTGGGTCAAGCGACGGCACCGGCTCCGGACGCAGCTCGAACGCCCGCCAGATGACGCTTACGTCCGGCTCGGCGCGTTTGAAATCATGGATGGCAGGCTCCGCCAGCCAGCAAAACGGTCAAACATAGTCTGAGAAAATTTCCAGCTCTATCCTCATTAATCGTCAGCCCTCCTTGCTTAGACTAAACCAATCGCACCGGCTCGCGGGTCGGAGGATCACCGGCCGGCCGCGGGCTATCAGGCTCACGCACCGGAGCGGCAGGCGAAGGCACTGTATCGGGCGGCAGCGGCACGGGCTCCGGTTGCGACGGGTCGGGTCGCACGGGATCGTGTGGTTGGGTCGGCGGCAGGGGTTCACCCGGCTGCGGCACCGGCTCTTCAGGTCGCGGCGGATCGGTCTTCGGATTACGGCTCACGCGAGTTTTCCCTCTTTCGGATTTGAAGAGCGATGATGAACGTGAGCGTGCTGCCACGTCAAGCAGATCGAAAAACCGGCGAGACGATCTCGCACAGAGAAATTTCACTCCCGCTCAACGATCCAGCCTGCTGAGGGATTTCTCACCCTCCTTTTCCGTGCTTTGCCCGAGCGCACTGCACGGCGGCAACGACGAAGCGAATCATGCGGTAGTCGATATGTGAAGGAAGCGCATCCCGCAAGGGTTTCAGGAGTTCGGTGCCAAGTTGATTAATAGCGTTTTCGATCAGTGCGCGATCGTTGTCAGACACGTGGCGTGAAACGTCGAAGGGGCGGCCCTGTATGATGCACTCGGCGAGGTGCTTTTCGATAGTGATTTCGGTGAGGCCGCGCCGCAGACTGACCTCTTCGATTGATAGTCCTTCGCGGTAGAGGGCATAAGTTTCATCGACTGTGTTCGCCTGTTTTGCCCCTGCCTTAAGGACGGCAGGGGCGGCGCTGATAGCCTGAGTTGCCAGCGCACTGAGGGCCGTCTGTGGCAGGGCGAGTTCCACCTTCGCTCGCTCGCGCATCACTTCACCGCCAAACGCCGAGAGGGAGACGGTCGGATACGCGCCATTCGTGACCGTGAGGCATCCGGCAGCGACGAGCGCGTCTATGTAGAGCATCAATTCGTCCTGCGTCATGTCGCTGAGGATGCCGTAGGTCGAGAGCTGGGTAAGCCCGGCTTGTGTCACGTTTTTCGCCCGGGAGCCTCTCAGCGTCGCCGCCAGCAGTCCCTTGCCGAAACGTCCCTGCAAACGTGCTGCGCACGCCAGAATCTTTCGCGCCAGTAAGCCCTCTTCATCTGTCAGCGGGCGCGCCTGCGTGACGTTGATAGCGCGATCTTCTTTCACGTGCGCCGACTCAGAGGCTTCGCGTTGTTTGCGCATCCGCGACTGCTCATCGAGGGCTTCTTCCAGGTCGAGCGCAACCGGCGCATGCGCCCTGACGAACCCATCCAATGCTGTGCGGGGGGCGACCGGAACAGAATGCCCGGCCGCGCGATTGCTCGCCTCCCCGGCCAGCGCCGTGCAGTTGCCGCACGTGCCGCAGTTCTTCGGATGATGGGGGTCACCGAAATAATCCAGAATAAAGGCGCGGTAACAACGCTCCGTATAACAAAAATTCAGCATCTCGCGCAGCTTGCGTTGTTCGAGCGCGGCGCGGCGCGCGAGTTCCTGCGGGCGTATGCGCAACTGTTTTACAGGCCGCTCGTCGAGCATCACCACGCCGCGCGTTCGGCGCGCCGGCTTGTACGAAATGATGCCGGAGGCGGCCAGTGAAGAGAGTGCCTGCCGCGCTGCGCTCGCGTCAAGCGCAAGCGTCCCGGCCAATTCCTCTACGTCCAGCTCAGCGTCCGCGCGCTCGTTCACGTTATACCCGCCCAGTAGACCGAAGAGCACTTGACGCGCTCTCGTGTCGCGTGTGCCCGCGGCTTCGCGCGCCCGCCGGGGCGGCATCAACAGGCGCAGCGCGGCCCGATTCTCGCTCGCGCTCCCGCGCTCGATGTGCCCCGCTTTTTCGAGAATGATCAGCGCCGATTGCACGGCCATCTCATTGCGTAAGCCGGCGCGCGCGGCGATTTCGCTCGTCGAAAGCTCGATCCGTTTTTGACCGGTCGCGACCAGTGCTTCGTAAACGCGCGCAATCACGTCGGGGGGCGGGTAGGAGCCTTCGATAAAATAGTCCTGCGTCCGTTTATCCGCGTAGTTGAACAGAAGTGAGCAGATCGAAGGAAGCCCGTCACGCCCGGCGCGCCCCACCTCTTGATAGTACGCTTCGATTGAGCCCGGCAGGTGGTAATGTGCGACAAAGCGAATGTCCGGTTTGTCAATGCCCATGCCGAAGGCGTTAGTGGCGACGATCATTTGCGCGCGTCCGGACATAAAATCATCCTGCCCCCGTTCCCTCGCGGCATCGTCCATCCCGGCGTGATACGCCACCACGCGCAGACCCGCCGTGTGCAAACGCCCTGCGACCTGTTCGACCGATTTGCGTGTCGAAGTGTAAATAATGCCCGAGCCGGAACCGTGCGCGGAGGCCATCGCTTTAACGTGCGCGATCTTCTCGCGCTCCTTTTGCGTGTGAATTACTTTGATGGAAAGGTTGGGCCGGTCAAAGCCGCTCACAAACGTCCGAGGGTTGTGCAGTCCCAGTTGCTCGATGATGTCCGAGCGTACGTATGGCGTAGCCGTAGCGGTCAGCGCCACGGTCTGCGGGCATCCCGTCGCTTCGATAACGCCGCGCAGGCGCAAATAGTCCGGGCGAAAGTCGTGTCCCCAGCTCGAGATGCAATGCGCCTCGTCGATGGCAAAGAGCGAGATCCGCGCGTCCCGCAGCGCTTCGACAAAATGTGCGCTGCGGAAGCGCTCCGGCGCCACGTAAATCAGTTTATAGCGCCCCTGCCGCACGCCGCCGACGCGCGCCTTCTGCTCTTCAAAGTCGATTGAGCTGTTGATAAACGTTGCCGGGAGATTGCGTGCGCGTAAGGCGTCGACCTGATCTTTCATCAGCGCGATGAGCGGCGAGACAACGACGGTCGCGCCTTCCTGCATCAGCGCGGGTAACTGGTAGCAGAGAGACTTGCCGCCGCCGGTCGGCATCACGACCACCGCGTTGTGGCCTTCGAGAATCGCGCTGATCACTTCGCGCTGGCCCTCGCGAAAATCTTCGAAGCCGAAATGCTCGCGCAGTGCTGCGAGCGCATCTTCAATGTTCGCTGTTGCCTGGGCCATGAGAATGAAGCGCAGAGGAAAACATAATTGTAGCGCAAAGCAGGGAAGAGGGGAAAAGCGAGGAGGGAAGCTATCTTTTTATGGGTGCAATTAAATGTGTGACTCAGTGTTGTCACGCTCAGGCGTGAGCTTGACGCAACCCGCGCCAGTATGATTGCCATTCGCCGTTGGCTCGCGTCACTCTCAAGGCCAGCATCTTCTCAGCGTTCTCCTCTTTCCACCACGCCCCACTTAACTTCAAACGTGATTGTAAGACGCTCCGATTCCCGCTCTCAATCTCGCCTGACCCTATCGGCAAGCCCCTTTCTATCGCCCCCGCATAGTCCAGATAATCTAGCCGTGATTCGATATATCGTTCGCATCTTCTCACGGGTGCGCTCACCTCCTCCACGCTCTCTCGCTCTCGATGCAGGGCCAACTCAGCTAACACCTCGGCGCTCTGGTTCGCCTTCATCCTCTCTTGTTGCCGCCATAACCAACTCGTGGCTTCCGCGCCTGCGATGGCCGCGCCTGCTTCACCCAGATATTCCGACAGATGATAGAAGTCGACCAAAAGGTGGCCTGCTCACCAAACTGCTCCTTAACTTGTAAGACGATCCACCGAGCCCCGTCGCCTACACAATGAAGGTGGGTCTGCTGCCCGGCACCGGCTGCGGCGACACACACCTTCCCCAGCCTTCCGGCACTCTCAACATTGCCCAAGGTGGCTTCATATCGGCGTCGCACACTCTGCCATTGCCCGGCCAAACAAAGACGCGCTTGTTGCCATTTGCAACTGCGTTGCCTGCGCCTATCCCCTTTGGCTTCACCTATTTCCACAATCGGCAGGAGAGTCCCATCAATCTCGGCAATCAGTTCTCTGACGCCCTCACGAGGCAAGTGGATAGCCACTGGACTAAGCGCTCATGCTTGCGCTCGGCCCAGCTTTGCAGCACCTCTTGGCCGAGGCGACGGACTTGCTCGAAAGCGCGCTCCTCGGCTTCATCGGCCGTGAAGGTATCGGCTTGTTCGTTCTCGACCATGGCCAGAATCTCTTCAAAGCGGGCGCGCAATTCCGGGTAGTGCGTTAAACGTGCGGCCAACCGCATGGCGCGCATTGCTTCATCATTGTCTTGTGACATAATCACCTCATCCTGAAAGATGACAGTGATTATGACCGAGTCACACTTTTAATTGCACCCTCTTTTTATCGTGTTTTAGTGGCTTACCGCTACTCGATCAGATTGGCCCGCGTGGAAACGAGTTGCAGCCACCCCCGCCGTTTCTCATACACGTGAGTAAATCGGAATTGCGGACTGAACTCTCCTCCCCATGCGTAACGGCCCTTTGCGATCACGAGACCGCTCACCACCGCCATGTCTCGATAAACGTGTAATTCGACATCGTCGGTCATGACCGACTCGTAAGTAATATCAGGACTCAGGACTTCTGCCATCCGCACGGCTTTGGTGATGGCCCGGTTGCCGTTATAGGTGTAGTCGTCGGCTAAGATGCGATCAAACACTGCCCGGTCGCGCCGCGGGTAAGCTTGCTTCAGCTCACGCTCCATCTTCAATACCGCCTGCCCGACCTCGCTGTCGGGGGCTTCGTCAAGGTTCTCGACCGGCCAGAGCAGGCTGGTGGTGACGCCAATGATAAAAGTGAGCAGCGCCATCGCAAGACGCAAGGCTAGACGTTGCATAAGATTTTCTCCTTGCGGCAGATTTTCCCACCAGCTCTGGTCATAAGTCAATTCTCAGATGGACGAGAGGGGGAGATTGCTCCGAGCAACACAATTCGCCACTAACGGCGACCGAAAAGAGCAAAGAATTATGCCCCATTACGCGAAGCGCCGCTTTACCCCCTTATCCATTCGCCCCCGCGTAATTTCCACTCTCCTCTCTTTCCCTGTAAGCTAACTGGTAGGATGGAAGAGCGTAAATGGAAAGCGCGGACGAAACGCGAGCTCATGATCGAGGTCTGGGAGCATCTTGACTGCGAGTCAGTGGGGGCCTCGGAGTTGGAAATAATAGCCAATGTCGTGCGCGAGAGGTTTGGTGAGGGGGCCGTGGAAAGTCCCGCCGCGGTCGCGCGGCTTTTAGCGGATGAGGGCGCGGAGCTGCGCCACGCCGAGGTGTTGGAGTTGGACACGCGCCATCGCACCGCCGACCCGTACGAGGCGATGTTTCGCAACGTGCTGAGGTTCTCAGATTTCAGGCAGGCTGCCGGCTCGATCAGGAATCTGGAGAACCTGCGGAAAAAGTTTGCGCGCGCCAAGGATCAGACGGGCCTCCGCCGCGTGCGCGAAACAGCTTTGAAGGGGAAACAACGCGCGCAGATGATCGCGCGCAATCGCGGTGTGGACGCAAAAAAGCGTGCCGAAAAAGCGGAGATCGCCGAATGGTTCACCGTCTGGTTGCAGCAGCCGGAGATCTTTAACGACTGGCTTGAGCTGCGCCAGCGCTCAGATGATTTCCGCAAGCGGTTTGCGGTTGATGAGACTTGATGAGACCTTTATTTAAGAATGAGCCGTTGATACGCAAATGTCACGCCTGTTCTTCATTTGCAATCTTTCTCCGCACCCGTAATGACCTTCGTGAGTTTGACCGTTCCGTCGAAGGAATCAAGTGTGATCTGTGCCCTTCCATTGCCGTAGCGGCCAATCATGCGGCGGTTGACCGGACTGGTGTGTGATAGCTGCTGGGTCTTCAGAGAAAAATTGGTCTCGACCCCGCCGCGGTAAGATGAGAGGGCGGCAGTAAAGCCCGGACTGTTGGCCCGCAATGACATCTCGACCGGCCCGGACATGGACTTCAGGTGATAGCGGCCATCCTCGCGAATGCCGCCCGTGAAGTCCACTTCACTGCTCGTCGTTGTCGCATCCACGTCGCCGCTAATGCCGGCTAATATGATAGCTCCCTCCGTATTGCTCACATCGACCCGCCCCTGCGCACATCGGATCTCGATACGGCCACGGAGGGAAAGGGCGCGCACGTCGCTTCCGGCATGACGCACCGTAATGGCGCCGCTCGTCGTAATCACGTCAACCAGGCCGCCGGCGTTATCAACCTCTACCTTCCCGCTCCGCGTCCTCACCTCCGCCGCGCCGACGCGGCTCAATTTAATCGAGCTTCGGTCGCTGTTGACCGTAACAGGGGTATCAATGCCCGTGACTTCGACATCGCTCCGCGAAACTTTGATGATATCAATCTCAGCATAGCGCGGGAGCTTCACCACCAGATTAATCTCTGCGCGATGACCTATTGGCGGCGGAGGCGCGGGCGGCTTTCGAATGATCGGAGGAGGTTTGGGAGCGGGGTAAGAGGATGCTCCCGTCGGGGCTTTAGGAAGAGATGGGGCTTTCGGGGCTTTAGGGGTTGTCTGGGCCTCCGGGGGTGTTGAAGATAATTCAGAAGGATTTATCTCGACCTCCTGGCGATCTGCTTTTTGACGCCCTTTACTGATTTTGCGCCGTTCTTCGCGAACTGCCTTGGCTGCTTTCAGTCGTAACTTAGCTGCTTCCTGGCGCGCCTTCGCTTCCGCTTCGCGCCCTTTCTTTGTCACCGGATCTTCCAGCACATTTAGCTCTTCAGGCTGCAACTCAATGCCTTCGCTGCCTGCATAATCGGCCTTCAATAAAATTCTTGTGCCGGAAGAATCCGCGGCGATGCCGAACCTCACCGCCTCCTGACCCCTTTCGCTGGTTGCCGTCGCCTCGATTGTGTCGCGGTCCCACCCGACGATAGTAATGCGCCCGGTCGAACGATTGCCGACGGCGACCTTACCGCCGCGCGTCAGCTTGACGCTGACCCGCCCGGACTGGTCGCGCACGGCGGCCTGCCCGGCCGGCACGCTCTTTTGCGCTTCTTGCGCGCCCGGTGCCTGCTGCGCTCTCGTGGTGGCCCGCGCCAGCCACATGATGCAGCCTGTCACCGCCAGCAGTATCAATAAGACTTTGCATGCTCTTTTTTTCATCTGAGAGTCAACCGGTTCGACCATGCTCCGCTTAGTAGCTGGCCATTGTTCGGAGTACTTCGACCTTCTTGGCATATGCGGTCAGCATATACTGCAACGCAACCGGATCGTCCGGGTGCTCACGCACGGCCCGTCGTGTGCCGGCGATTGTGCGATCCACCGCCGCCAGTGTCTGCTCGAATTGCGCAATTGTTTCGGGATCAAGCAGCGAGCGGCGGCGGTTGACATCACGCGACAGGATCGCAATCGCCGTTAAATATTTCTGCTCCGCCTCACGGGCAAGCTCATCCGCCGTCATCTCATCATCGGAAGCGACGGGCCTTCGAGAGAGATGCCGGGCATTCTCACGGCTTCTAGCCGTGAGAATGCTGCTTTTTCTCTCACTACCGGACGCGACCTGCTGCCCAACAGGTTTACCCTTCGCGCCATTCTCTACTGGGCCAGGTAGTACGGTAGCTGTCTTTAACTCAGGTGAGGGTACCGGGCTCGCGCTGCTGCTTTGAGAAGCCGTCATCTGATCACGCGTTCCGCTACGCAAGCCGGTATACCTCATCACGGCGGCAGTAAGTCCGATGGCGACAAGCACGATGAGAGCTGTGAGCGAAGGACTGAAACGAAGTGGGCCGGGTGTGCGGAAAGCATTGGCGAGCCGTTCACGGAGCGCCGGGAGATACCGTGGCGATTGTGGGACATCCCCCTGTCTCGCCTTCGCCATGACGTTAGTCCAGAAGGCAGGCGTGGGCTCAGCGTCGCACTCGTAGCGCCGGTAGAAATTTTGCTCCCGGTTCAGCCCCTTATACGCGCCGGCGCACGCGGCGCACGCGGCCATATGTGCGGCCATCAGACCGGCGGTAGGCTCGCCGACCTCACCGTCGAAGTATTCTTCGATCAATAGCAAGCACTCTTCACATCTCATCATTCACTCCTAGATAAGGGCCCAGTCGCCGGCGCATCTCGGCCCGCGCCCGGTGGAGGTCATTCCTGATCTTCGGTATTGTAAAACCGGTGATCTCGGATATCTCCTCATAGCTGCGCTGCTGGTAAATCCTGAGCGTAAAGACCAGTCGTTTGTCCTCGTCCAGCGCGGCCATCGCACGGCGCATCACCCGATTGAGCTCCTTGTCCAATAACTGCCCGGCCGGCGAACTCTTATCATCGCCCATTCCCCGCACCGAGCAGTGATCAATTTCGATATTGCGTAGCTCTTTATGGCGGGAACGGAGCGACTCGCGCGCGACGTTTTTGGCGATGCCGAACAGCCATGTCGAGAGCTTTGTCCCGTCGCGGAGCGTGCCCATGCTCTTGTACGCGCGCACAAATGTCTCCTGCGCCAGCTCTTCGGCCAATTCATGCTGATTAACCATGTAAAAGATGAAGCTGATGATCGGACGTGTGAATCGTTCGAAGATCAGGCGGAAGGCTTCCTCGTCGCCACGACGAGCGCGCGCGATCAGGTCTTCGGAACCGTTCATCGAAGCTCCAGCGTATGCGCCCGGCTGGCCTTCCAGCCTTATCACGTCCATCGCCAGCCGCTCCATCCTTTAGTTGAGTGGGAAGAACATTCCCGACTCTTCGGCCACCCCCCGCCGGCTTGACAGTAGCCGGGGTGCTTTAACTACTCACGTACTACTTATCGCTCACGTTGAGCAGCATTCCTTGATACATTCCGCCATACAGCTTATCTGCCAAAACATGATCCAGGGTCTTGAGCGCCTGGTATTGCTCCAGCGCCGTCTTCTTTTCATGACGAACCAGACTCGCCACCCCCAGGTTATAACGCGCGGCGGCGTAATCCGGTTTCAGGCGGACGGCCTGCCGGAAAGACTCTAATGCCTTTTTGTCCTGCCTCATCTTGTAATAAGCTACCCCCAGGCTGTTATACGCCTCCACATCGTCCGGCCGCAGGATAATCGCTTGCTTCGCCGACTCGACCGCCTCCGTGTACCGCCCCGCCCCGTTATATGCTAAAGACAGCGCGTTGTAAGCATCAGCCCACCCCGGATTGAGACGAATCGCCTGCCTGTAAGCGTCAATCGCTTCTTTGTGCCTGCCCGATTTGAAATAAACTACGCCTAGATTTTGATGGGCCCAGGCATAATCGGGCTTCAGGCGGATCGCCTGTAAGAGCGGTGAGACGGCCTCTTCGTATCTTTCCAGCTTCGCATACTGAGTTCCCAGGTTATAGTACGCCTCGGCGATATCAGGTTTCAGACGGATTGCTTCCTTGAGAGATTCAATCGCCTCCTTGTAACGCCCCAGCAGAGCGTACGACATGCCCACGTCGTTGTACGCCTCAGCATAATCGGGCCTCAGTCGGATCGCCTGCTTAAACAGCGAAATCGCCTCCTCATACCGGCCTTTCTTATACTGCTCCACCCCCTTATTGAGAAATGCCCGCGCCTCATTCGATCCCTGTAAGCTGCTCTCCTGACCTGCGGCCCGCGCCGAAAGAGCGCTTGCGGCGAGAAAAAGAAGGGCTAACTGGAGAAGGTATGCGCGCCTCATCATCTCTTTCTTTACGTTGGAGCGGAGATTTTCCAAATTGACGTAAGACAAGTTGTAGGGACAAGGTTGATCCCTATCCGCAGTGTCGATTGAAACCAGGCCTCCAGACAGTTAGTGATACTCGCTCCGAAAAAATCCCGAAAATTTTGTCTACATGCAAAAGATGCCAAGTACTATTTCACCACAATGGGTAACTCACTTGCTCGATATGCTTTCCGATACCCAAATCTCGGCTCTCAGGTCTACACTTCTTCTCCACCAGCAGTTCACAAAAATAGCCATGCATAATTTCTGCATCACACCTGCGATAATACTAATCGGGGCAGTGGTGATTCACTGCTGATGACTTTCGCGTGATCTCTGGTAGCGCTGGCTCTCACAGCCGGCCGCTTGATCAACACGGGTGCACCAGGTTGACGAAAGCCGACGAATCCCGACGAAATTTATTGTTAAAGACGAAGAAGTGTTACCAATAGTTACGGCTTCCAGGATGGGAAAGTATGCCGAGCGGTGATCGCAGGTTGGAGTCTGGTTGTTCAGCAGTCAGATGATCAAGTGGAATAATCCATCTGCTCTTACTTGGTTGAGTCGCATGTAAGTGCAAACCACTAAGGATTAGTATATACGCAAAACCCCGGTCCAACTGCCGGAGGGCCGCGCTTCATCGTAGTGGCTTATAGATTTGCCCGGCTTTCATCACGAATCTGACGTGGCCGAGCACGCCGATATCGTCTAACGGGTTGCCTTCCACCGCGATTAGATCGGCGTACTTGCCGGGCTCGATGGCGCCGATCCGGTTTTCCATCCTCAGCAGTTCCGCAGCACGTACTGTCGCCGCGCGAAGCGCGTCAATCGGCTTCATGCCATACTCGACCATTAATTAGAGTTCGCGTGCGCTGGTGCCGTGCTCAAATGCTCCAACGTCGGTGCCGAAGACGATCTTCACATTCTTCTGCATCGCCTTCTGGAAGACTTCTTTGTAATGAGCCACTATCCGGCGTCTCATCTCGGTGTTATCCTCCGGCGTCTCCGGCAGGTAGACTGAGAGCGTGGGACACCAGTACGTACCGTATTTAATCAGGAGATCAATCGCCTCGTCATCCATTAACATCCCGTGTTCGATGGAGCGCACCCCGCCGCGAATGGCGTTCTTTGCGCCGTCCCCCCGTAGGCGTGAGCCGCGACGTCGCGGTGCCAGCGCGCGGCCTCGCTCACGACCGCGCGTACGTCGTCAAGCGAGACCTGGCTGAAAGGCTCAAGCGTATTTGGATCGACGTGGCGCAGCGTACCCGTCGCGTATAGCTTGATCCAATCGGCGCCGTATTTCACCTGGCGGCGCACCTCTGCGACCATTGCCTCGCGTGAATCGGTGAGTGTGGGCGCACCTCAAGGACCAATGCCTGCGACTTTGTGATGACCGGCGGCGCGCCGCGCTCGTCCTCGGGCTGAAGCAAGACGTGTGTATGGCAGTCAATCAATCCCGGCAGCAGGGTCATGTTACCCAGATCAACCACCTGTGCCCCTGTTGGAATCGTGATCTGTGGGCCGACGGCAGTGATCCTTTCGTCTTCGATCAGAATCACCGCGTTATTAACGACGTTGCCGCTTCGGACGTCAATTAACCGCCCGGCGCGAACGGCAGTGAGCTTCGGTGCTTCACGCCTCCCGGCGGTCTGAGCCGATAAAAGGGTGAGCGGAGGTAGGGTGAAGAGAAGTAAAAGCAGGCCATTGATGATTTTGTTCATAAGTTATGGCGCTTCGCCAGTAGCAGTTTGAGCAAAGCTTTCAAGCCGGATAAAAAGGCAGGCCAAATAATTCTACATCATTCTGCAACCTCGTCCAGCGCTGTCCCCAGCCGTTCAAGCCCGATCACAAGCGTTTCCGTGTCGCACCCGATCCCGATACGAAAATGGCGCGGCATCTCGAAGAACCTTCCGGGGACGACCCGTGTCTCATACTTATCGTTGAGCAGCGCACAGAGTTTATCGACGTCACCCCGTCTCAACCGCGGGAACGAAACGGTGCCGAACTCATTCCTCACCGTCTCGAGATCATCTCTCGTATCGAGAAACGAGTTGAGCACCCGATGGTTAGCTTCGAGCAGGGAACGCGCCCGGGCGGCGATCAGGTCGAGATTGGCCAGCGCAATACAGCTGAGCCGCTCGGCCGCGTGCGCCGGAATGACGCCGAACAGGTCGTTGAGCCGCCACATCTTTTTGGCCGTCTCGGGCTCGGCCAGCGCCCAGCCGCAGCGAAGACCGCTCAGCCCGTAAACTTTCGTGAGGCTGTTTGTGATAATAAAATCCTCTCCGAGATGGAAAGCCGAACGCGGCCGATCCTCAAACACGGCGTCGAGATAAACCTCATCGACAAGGACACGCGCGCCGGCGCTCCGCGCGACCTCCCCCACCTGCCTGAGGGTATCCTGACCTGTCAACACACTGCTCGGGTTGTGCAGGTTCGTCACTACAACGAGTCGCGTACGCGAGGTCAGACCGCGCTCGATCTCGCGCGGGTCTAAGCGAAAGCCGTTCTCAAAAGTACGCGCAGATCGCTTGACCTCCACGCCGAGGTAACGCGCAACCGAGATGAGCAGCTCGTATGCCGGATGCTCGATCAACACCTCATCGCCCGGTTCCAAAATGGCCGCCATTGCGAGGTGATTTGCCATCGATGTGCCTGTCGCGGCAACCACGCAGTCGGTCGAAACACCGCACTTTGCGGCAATAGCCTGCTGGAGCGGCTCGTAACCGTAGAGACTCCGCCCACTCAATTCGAGGTCTTCGACCCTCACCGGAAGCCCGGCCAGCGGGTAATTCTTGAGTCCGCTTGACGCCAGATTAAAGCGCGCGTGCGAGCGAGTCTTCGCCCACTCCATATATTCGGAGCTCATCACGCGTCGCGTATTGCTTATCATCGCTGCCTCCACCATCGCCAAAAGAAATAGACCGGAATCCCGGCCACTACTATCGCCATGCCTGTTGCGCTGTTGGCCGGGTACTTGTAGACCGTGCTGACCACAACCAGTAAGCAGGCGGCGACAAATAGCGCCGGAGTGACAGGATACCCGGGCATTTCGTACTGCCCCATGGTCGACCCAATTTCCGTGGGGAGGACGGCGGCAGTCCCATGCGGCAGCACATTCTTTGCGGCTGTCACGCCGGCTAAATGAGGTGCTGCACGACGCCGGAAAATAAATATCGAGGCCGCGGTCAGGCCAAACCAGATGAAGTCAACCGAGACGACATAATTAAGTATCTGTTCATACTTGCCCGAAAGCGCGATCAACACCGCCAGCGCGCCTTGCAATGCGATCGCCAGCACAGGGACGCGCGTGCGTGGGTGAAGCCAGGCCACGCTCTCGAAGAAAAGCCCGTCCTCCGCCATCGCGAAATAGACTCGTGGCGCTGTCAGCATCCCCTGGCTCAGGAATCCGAGCGTCGAGATGGCGATCCCGACGGCAATTATCGTCGCCCCTCGCTCGCCAAGCGCCAGGCGCATCACCGATGACGCGGGTGTTGTCGTGCCCGCCAACCCGCCGGCTCCCAGCGCCCGTACGCAAGCAAGGCTGACCCCCATGTAAAGCACGATCACGCCAACCACACCGATCACCAGCCCGCGCGACAGGTCACGACGCGGCTCGCGCATCTCGCCCGCGACGAAGCTCGCTGTCTGCCACCCGCCATAAGCAAACATCACCGGTGTCATCGCGGCCCCCATGGCCGTCAACAAATCGAACGACACCGGACGATCCAGGACCGGGGCGGCCAATACCTGGGTGCCGCCGGCAAAAAGCAGGCCACAAATAATCAGCGCAGCAATGGCTATGATCTTGATTACCATTAGCACATTCTGCACGCTGCTACCGGCGCGCACGCCCAGGCAGTTGATCAGCGTCAGCAGCCCGAGTGTTAACACGGCGACGAGCCAATCGGCCACCGGTGCGTGCGTGAGTTCGATAAAGTAGCGCGAGAAAGTAACGGCGACTGCGGCCATCCCGCCCGTCTGTGTGACCAGCAGCAGTGCCCATCCGTAGATAAATGCCACGGCCGGGTGATAGGCGTCGCGAAGATAAGCGTACTGCCCGCCGACGCGAGGCCGTCTGGCCGCCAACTCGGCGTAGATGAAGGCCCCAGCGAGCGCGATCAACCCGCCCAGCAGCCAGGCGCCGAGGATCAGTGCAGGTGTATGGACCTGTCTGGCCACCACATAAGGATTGATGAAGATGCCTGAGCCGACGATCCCGCCCATCACGATCATCGTCGCATCGAATAGCCCCAGCCGGCGGGCAAGCCGTGGGGCGGTTGCCCTCGCCTGCGCATCCTGGTTCTCTATAGCTTCTGTTGATTTAGCCAACACTTATCTGCTTGAGTTTAACGGGACTTCCGGTAAGACAGCCCATGCCAGTAATTGCAACCTCCACGTGACCTTCGAGCCCGTCCATGGTCGAGCCTTGAGTGATGGGGCTATTATCGATTCTTTCTCGCCACGCATTCGTACAGGGAGCGGAAGCCTCCCTGATCCGGTTGCCGCTGGCCGCACCGGCTCGCCGTACCGGTTGATCCAGATCTTGGTGTGTTCTTAATATAGTTGTAAGTTGCTGTCAGGGCAATGCGTTGATATTGGTCTTTCGTCCGTGCAGGATAGCTTAAGAGGGTTATGGCGCAAATAATGAGCCTGGCGGATAATAGCAATAACCATCGCCGCGAGGCGCGTTTAAAAGCTCTTCTGTTCTCGCTGACTTTTGTCGTTATAGCTGCAAGTCTGAGCATCGCGGGGTCACCTATGCAAAAAGATAAAAGACCACGGGTGAGGGACGTCGGCGTCATCGTCGGCGTTCTGCCTCCGGGCCCGCTCGACGCCATTACGGATGTCGCGGGCGTCGCCGTCGGTCACGCCACTCTCATACGCGGCGAGAGCGTTCGCACCGGCGTGACAGCCGTGTTGCCGCACGCCGGCAATCTCTTCCGCGAAAAGGTGCCGGGCGCGGTCTTCATCGGCAATGCTTTCGGAAAGCTTGCCGGCTCGACGCAGGTTAACGAGCTGGGGGAGATCGAAACACCCATCTTGCTCACCTCGACCTTGAGCGTACCGCGTGTCGCGGACGCGGTCATTGACCACGTACTGGCCTTGCCGGGCAACGAGGATGTCCAGTCGGTCAACCCGCTCGTCGCCGAGACCAACGATGGGTACCTGAACGACATACGCAGTCGCCCGATCAGCCGCAATGATGTCCTGGCGGCGATCAAAAACGCTCACAGCGGCCCGGTCGAGGAAGGTTCCGTTGGCGCCGGCACGGGCACCGTCGCGTTTGGATTTAAGGGCGGCATCGGCACGGCTTCGAGACGTTTGCCCGCAGCGCTCGGCGGTTACACGGTGGGCGTGCTGGTACAGACCAATTTCGGCGGCATCCTGACGATTGCCGGGGCGCCGGTCGGCAGGGAGCTCGGCCGCTACTACCTCAAAGAGGAGCTCGAACGCGCGACCGGGCGGCGTACCGGCAGCAAGGCGTCAGCACGTCCGGCCCGTAACGGAAGTGTCCATGCGGCGGACGGCTCGGTGATTATCGTCGTCGCTACCGACGCGCCTGTCGATGCGCGCAACCTGCGCCGGGTGGGGGCCCGCTCAATGATGGGTCTTGCCAGAACCGGCGCGGCAGGATCGAACGGCAGTGGGGACTACTCGATTGCATTTTCGACTGCCCCGGAAGTGCGCATCCACGCCGATCCAGGCCGGTCGGGCCGTAACGCCCCGCAGGAGGTCAAGCTATTGCCTAACGACGCCATGTCGCCACTCTTTCTGGCCGTCATCGAAGCTACGGAGGAAGCCATTTACAACTCGCTGTTTCGTGCTACCACCATCACCGGCCGCGGCCATACAGTCGAGGCGCTGCCAATCGACCGCACGCTGGAGATACTTCGCAGGCACGGCGTGATCTGAGATTTCCGCACATTCAGACACTGCGTCAGGTCATGGGGCCTAATGTTAAAAAGATATTTCTTGCCTTCTCTTGCCTTTCAGTGCCTCACCCGCCACAGCATTAATGCGGTGATGATAAAGCCTATGGTGATGATCGCGCGCCGCACCATTAAGCGCCCGACTCGCCTGGCCAGATGAACGCCAAAGTACCCGCCCGCGATTGCTCCCGCGGCCATCAATATCGCGTCAGGCCAGTGCACCAGGCGAGAGAACGCGAACCCGATTATGGCTACGGCGTTGAGCGTGAGACCCAGGAAGTTTTTTATACCATTCGCCCGGTGAATGTCGGAAAGGCCCATCAGGCCCAGCACCGCCAGCATCAGAATGCCGTTGCCCGCCCCGAAGTACGCGCCGTAAATCGATGAGAAGAATTGAAGGATAATAGCTCCAACCCACCAGCCCTTGTGCATCTCTCCTGACGGCGCTTGCGACCTGAGCCTCCGGCTGACGGGCTCCTGTACGGTAAAAAGGACTGTCGCAAAAAGGATGAGATACGGCACCAACCGTGCAAACGTCGCCGAAGGCGTCATAATCAGTAGCGCCGTCCCGATTGCGCCTCCAAAAAGGCTGGTTAACCCCAGCCGCACGAGAAACGTCCGGCTGTTCTCGACTTCGCGCCGGTAGCCCCAGAATCCACCGAACAGCCCCGGCCATAAAGCCACAGTACTCGTCGCGTTCGCAACTTTGGGGTCCAGACCCAACCAGATAAGGACGGGGAACGTGATGAGGGTGCCGCCCCCGGCGATTGAATTGACAATTCCCGCGGCAAAGGCCGCGGCGAACATTATTCCGTATGTTA
>CAYLJO010000042.1:0-34518 GCA_964383905.1 uncultured Blastocatellaceae bacterium | reverse complement strand
AAGAAACAGCCGATTTGCAGTTACCATTAGCTGCTTAATTTGGTAAAACTCGAATACTAATTACTGATTACTAATTATGCTAATTGGTATCTGCGGCGGCACGGGTTCCGGCAAGACGACCGTCGCCAATCGCATTCTCGAATCGGTCAGCGCGAGCGAAGTCGTCTTTCTGCAGCAGGACTCTTATTACCGCAACCTCAAAGACCTGCCCCTCGATTACCGCAGCGCGGTCAATTTCGATCATCCTGACGCGCTCGATAACGACCTGCTCGTCCATCATATCCAGAGGTTGAAGTCAGGATATTCGGTCGAGCTCCCGATCTATGATTTCAAGACGCACACGCGACTTAATGAAACGGTCTCAATCGAGCCGAAGTCGATCATTATCGTCGAGGGCATCTTGATTTTTACCGACATGCGCTTGCTGGAACAGATGGACATCAAAGTTTTCGTTGACACGCCCGATGATATACGTTTCATCCGCCGCCTGCGCCGCGACATCGCCGAGCGCGGTCGCACCGTCGATTCGGTGATCGAACAATACCTCGCCACGGTGCGACCTATGCACATGCAGTTTGTCGAGCCTTCGAAGCGCTACGCGGATGTGATTATTCCCGAAGGCGGCCACAACCTTGTCAGCATAGATCTCATCAGTGGCAAGATTCGCGAGCGGCTCGCCGCCGCCCTGAGCCTGACCGGAGGCCGGGCGTGAGCGACGACGAGACACAGGCCCTGATCGCGGCGGCCGCCCGCGCCCGGGAACACGCGGTCGCGCCCTTCTCGAATTTTCGCGTCGGCGCGGCGGTGGAAACCGAGGACGGAAAGGTTTTTACCGGCTGCAACGTCGAGAGCGCGAGCTACGGGCTAACGGTCTGCGCCGAGCGCGTCGCGATCTGGAAGGCCCTCTCCGAAGGAGAAAGACGTTTCAAGCGCCTGGCCGTAGTCGCCGATACGAAAAACCTCACCCCGCCTTGTGGAACTTGCAGGCAGATCATCTGGGAGTTTTGTCGCGGCGCAACGATCGTGCTCGGCAATCTACGCGGCGGCGTAGAAACCCTTAGCGTGAGCGATCTCATCCCGCGCGCCTTTGACGCGCGGTTTCTCAAAGAAGACGGCGGCCAAAAATAAAGGCCGGTTACTCAAGAATGACACGATACCTGCGAACAATTGTCGCGCTCCTCCTCCTCCCATCTTTCCCCATCCCGCTCTCGTCACCCGCAAGGATACAGGCCGGCGCTGATCTGCTCGTGCGCGGCGGAAGGGTTGTGACGATGGACAGCGAGCGGCGTGTGATTGAAGACGGCGCGGTTGCCATCAAAGGCGGTCGCATTATCGCGGTCGGGGCGCGCGCCGATGTCGAGGCGAAATACACGACGGCGCGCGAGACGATAGACGCCGGCGGGAAAGTTGTGATTCCGGGCCTCATCAATGGCCACACACACGTGCCCATGACGCTGTTTCGCGGCCTCGCCGATGATTTGGACCTTCAGGAATGGCTCACCAAATATATTTTCCCTGCCGAAGCCAGGAACGTCACGGAAGATTTTGTGCGGGCGGGCACGCGTCTCGGACTCGCCGAAATGATCCGTGGCGGCACGACCACCTATTGCGATATGTACTATTTCGAGGACGCCGTGGCGGATGAAACGGCCAGGGCCGGGGTGCGCGGCGTCCTCGGCGAGACGGTGATCGATTTTCCCGTGGCGGACAATAAGACGAACGCGGAGGTCATGGCCTACACCGAAAAGTTCGTGAAGAAGTGGCAGGGACATCCGCTGATTGTGCCTGCCATCGCGCCGCACGCCCCCTACACGGTCTCCGAAGAACATCTGAGGGCCGTCCGCGCCTTTGCCGACCGCACCGGCGCGCCCGTCGTGACCCACCTCTCCGAAACACGTCAAGAGGTCGAAGACATTTCAAAGAGCAAGGGCCGAGCGCCCATCGCTTACCTCGCCAACATCGGGTTCTTAAGCGACCGCGTCATCGCCGCGCATGTGGTCTGGCCCGGCGCCGAAGAGTTCGCGCTGCTCAAACGCTTCGACGTTGGCATAGTGCATAATCCTCAATCAAATATGAAGCTCGCTTCGGGAGTCGCGCCGGTGCCGAAGATGCTCGCCGACGGCCTGCCCGTGGGCCTGGGGACGGACGGCGCGGCCTCAAATAACGATCTCAATATGTGGGAAGAGATGGATACGGCGGCCAAGCTTCACAAGGTCTTCAGCAGCGATCCGCGCGTTGTTTCAGCCCGCCAAGCTTTTGAAATGGCGACGATCGGTGGAGCACGGGCCCTTCACATGGAGCGCGAGATCGGCTCGCTTGAAGTGGGCAAGCGCGCCGACCTCGTCGTCCTTGACACGGATGTCCTTAATCAGACCCCCCTTTACAATATCTATTCAGACCTCGTTTATGCGGCGAAAGCGGCCGACGTGCGGACAGTAATTATCGAAGGCCGCATTGTCATGCGCGACCGAAGCTTGCAAACACTTGACGAAAAGGATATAAAGGCGCGCGCACGCTCCTTTCGCGAGCGAATTATTAAAAGCCTCGCCCTATCCGGCACATGAAATTGGAAAAAGCCGGCGACTAACTACCCGCGGCAGCCTGCTAATTGTTGAAATTAAAGGCGGATTCCCCGGCTGAACGGTGAGGGGGTGGAACTCGTTGTGCCGCTAAGTCCTTTGTCTTCAACAATATCGTACGGGTAACCGGTGCCAGAAGTGATTAAAGCTTGTCTTCGTGCACTGATCAAGGCCATAATGGGGGACGAGTCATCAAGTCTAGACGCGCCCTTGAGCGGGTCTTCATCCTCACTACTTTTTTAATGGAGCTTAATTAGTGAAGGATCATTTGCGATCACGTGCCACATGGTTAAATGGCAGAATCATTCTGGTTTTAAGCTTCGTCGCCATCAGTTCGACATCAATCGTTAACGCGCAGTCGGGTCCCGAGGCAGACGCCGTCCAGCTTCGGATGGCGCGCGCCCGCGCGCTGGCGGCCGCCCATAGCCTGACGGCGGCAGCTTTTGAGCTCGACTCCATCCGTACCACCACCAGGGATGAAGCCTTGCGTGAGGTCGCCAGTATTATGCTGGTGAACATTTATCTCGAGGAAGCCGATTATACGCACGCGCAGTCCTTATTGGAGGAGACTTTTCGGGGTCGCGTGGCAGGCAACGATAGCTCTTCTCAGACATACTTTGCGCTCGCCGGTCAGGTCATCAATGGGGCGCGCACGCACCTTGAGCGTTATCGCGTTTTCGGCATTAATGTCGCCGGTAAGGATTTGCCGCTCGAAGCGGTCAGTGACCTTGACCGCCTTCGGTCGCTGCTTGAATACGTCGCCCAACAGGCCGCCGAGATTAGCGTTAAAGGTAGTACGGGAACCGATGCCGCGGCGTTGCTCGAAGAGGTGGCCAGCCTGCAAGGTTCGCTCGCTCGAAACGAACAGGAAAAACTGAGGTGGCAGGAGGAGTTTGCTAATGCGCGGCAGAGGATGGCCGCCTCACAAACACGCGTTACTACTGTACGCGCGTCCGCCTCGGCTCCCAACAGCTCTGCCGCAACGGCAAACAACGCCGGTACCGGAATTGCCGCGAAATCCTCTCAATCCTCTTTTGTTTCCCCAACGACCAAGCGTTCCGGCGTCAAGGCCAAGGGCCCTCTCACTCCTGTCAAAGCAACCGGCCCTACTCCCGCCGCTGACAACGCATCGCCGGGACAAACCGATTCGAATAAAAGACCGCAGAATGGGGCCGCCGCGCGTTCTGACACGATTAGGGAGGTTGGCTCTCTCATCGACAGAGCCACACTAAAGGTTGCGCCGACATACCCGCCGACTGCAAAAACCGCCCACGTATCGGGGGTCGTGACAGTTCATGTTGTGGTCGATGAAAACGGCTCGGTGGCCGCCGTACAGAGCACAGACGGCCCGCAATTGCTGCGGCAGGCGGCAGTGGAGGCGGCGCGGCGCTGGAGATTCCACCCCGTGATCATTGACGGCCAACCGGCCCGCGTCTTG
This sequence comes from uncultured Blastocatellaceae bacterium, assembly GCA_964383905.1. Lineage (GTDB taxonomy): Bacteria > Acidobacteriota > Blastocatellia > Pyrinomonadales > Pyrinomonadaceae > CAYLJO01. Next base: position 30,501 of record CAYLJO010000042.1, on the reverse strand, counting down.
GGTTTCATCAATTTTAATTTCACGTTGTAGCGAGCAGAGGCCGGTCGCCCACAATCTTTTAGAGGGTGCGTGCGTGTTGCGAAGGTCACCGGCCCAGGGCCGTGCGGATGCGCGCCAGGTGGTGCCAGCTGTGCCGTAGCGCATGGTCCTCAATGACGAACTGCGCGGTGACAGGTGCGGCGAAGCTCAGCGAGAAGGGCGCCGCCCGGTCCAACTCGTCATCCGTGAACGCACGTACCGCGGCGGCTGCCTCCCGACTGTTCCGGCGCAGGAGTTCGAGCGCCGCGGCCTTCGTTACCCCTGCCTGCTCGTGGGCATGCTTGGCATTCAACTCGGCGACAACCTCCCACGTGACGTCCGTCACGGCCTCGCCGCTGGCGATTGTTCGCGCGAGATCAATCTCAATCGGGTAGACGCTGGCAACGTGGTGCACGATAACGCCGATCGAACGGCCGTCACTGCCCGACACCGGTGCGCGCCACTCCGCTTCCGAGAGCCCTTCAGCAAAGGCGGCCAAGGCGGCAGCGCCTTCCTCGATGCGATCAGCCAGTGCTTCAGCGCAACGACACGTGGAGCCTCCTATTTTGTCAGCAGCGCTCTTCTTTTCAAAGTCATTGGTTACCTGTGTCTCTTTGGCAATCGTATTCATTCCGGTTGTTTCCTTCTCCTTCACTCTGTTTATCGTGGGATTAGTATACCCAAAACTCGTTTTTCGGCATTCCCCTAGAGCCATCGTCGGCTACAGGTGATGCCCGAAAAGGTAAACCCCATAAAATCTCTCCCGCCTGACTCCCTCGGCTAAAGCCATCTCCCGCCTTCCCTCAGGAGATTAATTATTGCTCTTATGCCATTCCATATCAAGCACTTATTTAATCTTGACAAAAAAGTAAGGAATGCTATAATAGCTTCGAACCCTGATTGACAACCGGAAAAAGCGGCTCGGATGAAGGTATCGGCACAAGAGGAATACGGCCTGCGGTGTTTGCTGCAGTTGGCCCGCCTGACGGAAGGCGAGTCGTTGACGCTTGCGCAGATTGCCGAGCGGGAGGGGGTCTCCGTCGCCAACGCCGGCAAATTGCTTTGGATTCTCAACAAAGCCGGCCTTGTGCAATCACACCGCGGCACGCGGGGCGGCTATTGCCTGGCGCGTCCGGCCTCGGAGATTCGTTTGAGCGAAATCATCAAAGTGCTTGACGATGATCAGGTGGGCGGCCACTGCAAGAGCTACACCGGCGTCATGGACACTTGCGTGCATACGGGCGATTGCGGGATTCGGGCAGTTATCGTCAGCCTGCATGAGATCGTGCAGCAGGCCCTTTCCGGGATTACGCTCGCGCAATTGGTGGGCACCGAAGCAAAGGTTGATGCGATGCTCCACCAGATACAGGGCTTGCATCAACACCCTGAGCCCGCGCAGAGGCGCGCTTGAGCCGAGCGTTAGATAAGGGTATTTATTTTCTGAGAAAGAGCTTCTTCAGAACGAGCGAAAAATAAGATGAGCACCATTGAGGTACTGGCCAACAAGGAATACAAGTACGGTTTCGTCACCGACATCGAATCCGACGTGATCCCGCGGGGACTGACCGAGGATACTATCCGGCTGATCTCTGCGAAGAAGAACGAACCGGAGTTCATGCTTGAGTTCCGGCTCAAGGCTTATCGCCACTGGCTGACGATGCAGGAGCCGCGCCACTGGCCGAACATCAGGTTCCCCGAGGTTAATTACCAGGACATTATTTACTACAGCGCGCCGAAGCAGAAGGCGACAAAGGCCAGCCTCGACGAGGTTGACCCCGAGCTGCTGAGGACCTTTGAAAAGCTCGGCATCCCTTTGTCAGAGCAGAAACAGCTTGCCGGGGTCGCGGTCGATGCCGTCTTCGATTCCGTGTCGGTGGCGACGACCTATAAAGAGAAGCTGAAGAAGGTCGGCGTGATCTTCTGCTCTTTTTCGGAGGCGGTGCAGGAGTACCCGGAGCTGGTCAAAAGGTATCTCGGCACGGTTGTGCCGACGAACGATAACTATTTCGCGGCGCTCAACAGCGCGGTCTTCACCGACGGCTCGTTCTGCTTCATCCCGAAGGGCGTACGCTGCCCGATGGAATTGTCCACCTACTTTCGCATCAACAACCAGGAGTCCGGCCAGTTCGAGCGGACGCTGATCGTCGCCGAAGAAGGCTCGTATGTCTCATATTTAGAAGGCTGTACAGCCCCGAAGTTCGATAAAAACCAGCTGCACGCGGCCGTGGTTGAGCTGGTCGCGCTCGACAACGCGGAGATCAAATACTCGACCGTGCAGAACTGGTACGCTGGCGATGAGGAAGGCAAGGGCGGTATTTATAATTTTGTCACCAAGCGTGGCAAGTGCGCCGGCCGCAACTCCAAGATCTCGTGGACGCAGGTTGAAACGGGTTCGGCCATCACTTGGAAGTATCCCTCCTGCATCCTGCAGGGCGACAATTCCATCGGCGAGTTCTACTCCGTGGCGCTGACCAATCACGCGCAGCAGGCTGACACCGGCACGAAGATGATCCACCTGGGCAGGAATACCCGCTCGACGATCATCTCAAAAGGAATCTCCGCCGGCCACGCGAACAACAGCTACCGCGGGCTGGTCAAAGTGATGCCGAAGGCCGCGGGCGCGCGCAACTATACCCAATGTGATTCGATGCTCATCGGCTCACACTGCGGCGCGAATACGTTTCCCTATATTGAAGTGATGAACAACACTTCAAAGGTCGAGCACGAGGCCTCGACCTCCAAGATCAGCGAAGAGCAGTTGTTCTACCTGCAGCAGCGCGGTATCTCGCAGGAGGACGCCGTGTCGCTCATCATCAACGGCTTTTGTAAGGACGTGTTCCTGCAGCTGCCGATGGAATTCGCGGTCGAAGCCCAACGCCTGCTCGGATTGAAGCTCGAAGGTAGTGTCGGGTAAGAATAAACGCGGGGAAACGGGCGTGCGGAGACGCGGAAAAATTCGCCGTGTCTCCCTAATCGCTTTGGTCCCCGGTTCGTCATTTAGAGGAGTCATTTGACGGTGTTAGAGATTCGCGATTTGCATGCGAGCGTGGACGGCAACGAGATCCTGAGGGGGATTAACCTGACGGTGCAGAGGGGGGAAGTTCATGCCATCATGGGGCCAAACGGCTCGGGAAAATCAACGCTCGCCAAGGTTCTCGCCGGCCACCCCTCGTACGAAGTGACCAGGGGCGAAGTACTATTCGAGGGAAAGAATCTGCTGGAGCTGGCGCCGGATGAGCGCGCCCGCGAGGGTATCTTTCTCGCCTTCCAGTACCCGGTCGAAGTGCCGGGTGTATCCAACGCGCAGTTTTTGCGCCTCGCTTATAACGAGAAGCGCAAGCACCTGGGTGAAGAGGAGCTTGATCCGCTAGAGTTCAAGGATCTGCTGAAAGAGCGCGCCAAGATCGTCGCCATGGAAGCAAGCTTCATGTCGCGTTCCGTCAACGAAGGCTTCTCCGGCGGTGAGAAGAAGCGCAACGAGATTCTGCAGATGGCCGTCCTCGAACCGAAACTGGCGGTGCTGGACGAGACCGATTCGGGCCTGGATATTGACGCTTTGCGCGTTGTCGCCGAAGGCGTTAACAAGCTCCGGAATTCGGAGAACGCGATTGTCCTCGTCACGCACTACCAGCGCCTGCTGAATTACATCGTGCCGGATTTCGTCCACGTGCTCTCCGGCGGGCGCATCGTCAAGGAGGGCGGCAAAGAGCTGGCCTTGGAACTCGAGGAAAAGGGTTACGACTGGATCAAACCCGGCGCGGCGGGAAAGGGCGCCGCCGGCGCGCCGCGACTGAGTTAATCGGATGGTATCGCAAATCCTTAAAGAGCAGGACACCTACCAGTCGGCGTTTCGCGCGCTTCAGGAGAAGCGTCGCGGTAAGGACGCGTCCTGGGTCGATCGTTTACGCGAGAGCGCCATTGCTCGCTTCGAGCAATTGGGCTTCCCGACGACCGCCGAGGAAGAGTGGAAGTATACGAATGTCGCCCCGATTGCCAAGCGAAAGTTTGACCCGACCTTTGAGCATCGGGGGAGCGCCCTCGATCAGAACCCCGCACTTTTAGCGACCTATGCGTACCGGGAAGCGCGCGCGGGCCAGTTGGTTTTCGTCAACGGAAATTTTCAGCCGAATCTGTCATCCATTGATGCGCTGCCCGAGGGCGTCGTCGCGCGTGATATCGCAGACGCGCTTGGCGATAACGCGTACGGGGAAGTTTTGCGTGAGCAGCTTGCGCGTAGCGCCGATTATAATGAGAACGGTTTCACCGCGCTCAACACCGCTTTCCTCTCGGGCGGGGCGTTTCTTTTCATCCCCCGGGGCGTGCGCGTCGAATCGCCCATCCACCTGCTCTTCCTTTCCGAGCCGCAAGGGTCGCCAACAGTCTCTTTCCCCCGCGTGCTCGTCGTTGCGGAGCGAGATAGCGCGGCCACGGTGATTGAGAGCTATGCCGGCCTTCGGGATGGTGTTTACCTGACGAATGCTGTGGTCGAAATTGTTCTCGCCGACAATGCCCGGATTGAGCACTACAAGGTGCAGCGTGAGGGCGCGGAAGCTTTTCATATCGCGACGACGAAAGCTGACCTGGGCCGCCATAGCAGCTTCAATTCGACGACCGTCACACTCGGCGCACAGCTTTCGCGCCACAACATCTGCGTCAAACTCGATCAGGAGGGGGCGGAGTGCTGGGTTGACGGGCTCTACATTGTCGGCACCGGGCAGCACGCCGATACGCATTCGCTGATCGATCACCGCCGGCCTCACTGCACGAGCCGCCAGCTCTACAAGGGCATTCTCGACGGCAAATCGCGCGCGGTTTTCAACGGGAAAGTTTTTGTGCGCGAGGGCGCGCAACAGACCGACGCGCAGCAGACGAATAAGAATCTGCTTTTATCCAACGAAGCGCGCGTCGATACCAAACCGCAGCTAGAGATTTTTGCCGACGACGTGAAATGCGCGCACGGCGCCACCGTCGGGCAGCTCGAGGAGGAGGAGCTGTTCTACCTCTCCAGCCGCGGGCTGCACCCGGACACCGCCCGGAATCTTTTGACCTACGGGTTCGCCGAGGAAGTGATTGATAAAATAAGGATCGACTCGATCAAGGCGCAGTTAGACGAGGCCGTGCTCAACCGGCTTCACGCGCGCCTGGAGGCGTAAGAGTTGTCATGATCGCCACAGAAAAATCGTTGGTTGAGGGGCCGACCCTTTCGCCTGCCGGTCCGCACTGGGATGTCGAACGCATCAGGGAAGATTTTCCCGTGCTCCGTCAGACCGTCAACGGCAAGCCGCTCGTCTACCTCGATAATGCCGCGTCTTCCCAGGTGCCGCAGGTCGTCATCGACCGTGGGAGCAGGTACCTGAGGGAAGAGCACTCGAACATACACCGCGGTGTGCACTACCTGAGCCAGCGGGCGACGACCGCTTATGAAGGGGCGAGGGAAAAAGTCCGCCGCTTCATCAACGCGAAGGACGCCAGGGAATGCATCTTCGTGCGCGGGTGTACGGAAGGCATCAACCTGGTCATGCACGGCTACGGGCGCAAGTTCGTCAAAGAAGGCGATGAGGTGATGATCTCCGCCATGGAGCATCACGCGAACATCGTCCCGTGGCAGATGTTGTGCGAGGAGAAGGGCGCGCGGCTGCGCGTAATTCCGATTAATGACGCGGGCGAGCTGGTGCTCGACGAGTACGACGCGCTGTTAAACGAGCGGACAAAAATAGTCGCGGTTACCCACATCTCCAACGCGCTCGGTACGATCAATCCGGTTAAGGAGATCATTGCGCGCGCCCACAAGTATGGCGTGCCGGTGCTGATCGACGGGGCGCAGAGCGCGCCACACCTCGCGGTTGACGTGCAGGAGCTGGGTTGTGATTTCTTCGCCTTCTCCGGCCACAAAATGTTTGCGCCGACGGGCAGCGGCATAGTCTACGGCAAGGCCGAGCTGCTGGAGAAGATGAACCCGTTTCAGGGCGGCGGCGACATGATCCGCACCGTCACCTTTGAGAAGACAACTTACGCGGGCCTGCCGAACAAATTCGAAGCCGGCACGCCGGCCATCGCCTCGCAGATCGGTCTCGGCGCAGCGATAGATTATCTGAACAGCATTGGGCGCGAAGGGGCCGTCGCCTACGAGCAGGAGCTTCTGCGCTACGCGACGGAAAAGGTCGGGGCCATCGAGGGCGTGCGGATCATCGGCACCGCGCGCGAGAAGGCGAGCGTGCTTTCATTCGTCGTCGAGGGGGTGCACCCGCACGACATCGGCACGGTCCTCGACCAGGAGGGGATCGCCGTCCGCGCCGGCCACCATTGCGCGCAGCCGGTGATGAAGCGTTTCGACGTCCCGGCGACGGCCCGCGCGTCGTTCGCTTTTTACAACACCAGGCAGGAGGTTGATACCCTGGCGCGAGCCATTGAAAGAGTCATAGAGGTGTTTAGCTGAAGATGTCAGAACTGAGTGAGCTTTACCAGCAGGTCATACTCGATCACAATAAAAAGCCGCGCAACTTCCACAAACTGGAGACCGCCAACCGGACCGCCGAAGGTTACAACCCGCTGTGTGGGGACCAACTGACCGTCTACCTGCGGCTCGAAGACGAGGTGGTCAAAGACGTCAGCTTCGAGGGCTCCGGCTGCGCGATCTCGAAGGCGTCGGCGAGCATGATGACGCAGAGCGTTAAGGGGAAGAATAAGCAGGAGGCGGAAACCCTCTTCGACGAGTTCCACCGGATGGTGACCGGCAATCTTGACGAAGAAGCAGCGCCGAACCACCTCGGCCGCCTGAAGATCTTTGCCGGTGTGCGCGACTTTCCCGCGCGCGTCAAGTGCGCGAGCCTCTCCTGGCACACGCTGCACGCCGCCCTCAACAATCAAGGGGGGGCGTCAACAGAAGAAGCAGGATAATTACATGCGCTCGGGCGGCGGAAGCTAGCCCGCGTGTAGCGCAGATTTTTTACCCGAGAGGGGCGAACACACGATCGCCCCTCTTTTTTTGCGGCTGACAAAACCGGTAGACCGGGGGCATAATGGCCTGATGCGGGAGTCATCATTGTGATCATCAATAGCATTGAATTGCGTGAGATCCGCTTGCGCCTCATCCACTTTTTTGAGACCAGTTTCGGACGCACAACCGAGCGGCGGATCGTGCTCGTCCGCGTGACGGACGGCAACGGGGCCGAAGGGTGGGGCGAATGCACCGCCGGGGAAGGCCCGTTTTATAGTGAAGAATGGGCGGAAAGCGCCTGGAGCACGCTCAAAGATTTTCTCGCGCCGATGGTCATCGGGCGTGAGTTTGAGCGGGCGCGGGATGTTTACCCACTGATGAAATCCGTGCGCGGCAATCGGATGGCGAAAGCCGCGCTTGAAACGGCCTGCTGGGACATGGCGGCCAAACGCGCCGGCGTCCCGCTCTGGCAGTACGCCGGGGGCGTGCAGGCGGAAATCCCCTGCGGCGTCTCCATCGGCATCCAGGACTCACCCGAAGCGCTGCTGGAAAAGATCGAGCGGGAAATCAGCGCCGGTTATCAACGCATCAAAATCAAGATCAAGCCCGGGTGGGACCTCACCGTTCTTGAGCGGGTGCGCGCGCGCTTCGCGGAAGTGCCACTCATGGGCGACGCTAATTCCGCTTATCAACTGTCGGACGTGCCGCTGTTCCGCGCGATGGATCAATTCAACCTGATGATGATCGAACAGCCGCTCGCTTACGATGACATACTGGACCACGCCGAGCTGCAGCGGCAGGTGCAGACCCCGATCTGCCTTGACGAGTCGATCCGGACGCCAGAGGACGCGCGCCACGCTATTGATTTAAAGTCATGCCGCATCATTAACGTCAAGCTGGGGCGCGTCGGCGGGCATACGGAAGCCCAGCGCGTCGAGCAGGTTTGTCGCGAAAGGAATATCCCCGTGTGGTGCGGCGGGATGCTCGAATCCGGCATCGGTCGCGCGCATAACATCGCGATGGCGACGCTCGAAGGTTTCACCCTGCCGGGCGATGTTTCGGCCAGCGCACGTTATTGGCAGGAAGACATTATCGATCCGCCCGTCACCGTTACGTCGAAGGGGACGATCATTGCTCCGGAGAATCCGGGCATCGGGTACGACGTCAACCCCAAACGCCTCGATTCAGTCACCGTCAGAAAAGAAAGCCTGACGGCGAATTCGCTTTAAGATTTAAAGCTGTGATCGGCGAGGGGCGATTCTGAGGATCAAACCGTGGAGTCTAAAATCCTGAAAAATTTAAGTCTCAAAGTCGCCTATGTCCCTTGAATTCACTAGGTCGAAAGCCAGGTCGTTACTTGATTATATGCAGGGCCGCCGGCGCGAAATGTTGTCGCTGACGCGCTCCCTTGTCGAGATCGAATCACCGTCAGGTGATGAAGAGGGAAGCCGCCAGGCGGTTTCCTTACTTGCGGAAGCCGCACGAACAATCGATCAAGTCAGATCCGTCGAGCGCGTACCGAGTCCAGGCTACGGCGAGCATTTAATTGCCCGCGCCTTTGCCGATCAGTCGAATTCCGGCTCAATTCTGATCGTGGGCCATACGGACACGGTGCACCCGCGCGGCTCCTTGATTGAACGTCCGTGGCGTGAGGAGGAGGGGCGCATCTATGCGCCCGGCGTCTTCGATATGAAGGCGAATTGCGTGATGGCGCTTGAGGCCCTCAGGGCTTGCGCCGCGCTTAACCTGGCGCCCGGTCGTGAGGTCGTCCTGGTGCTCACGTGTGACGAGGAGGCCGGAAGCGCCGGCGGGCGCATCGTGCTCGAAGAAGAAGCGGGCCGCGCACGTTGCGCGCTGGTGCTTGAGCCGCCCGCGTCGGCCGGCCGCGTTAAAACCGCGCGTAAGGGGACCGGTATATACGCCATCGAAGTGCGAGGCCGGGCCGCCCACGCCGGCCTCGAGCCGGAAAAAGGCGTCAGCGCGGTTCTTGAGCTGGCGCGGCAAATAGAGCGGCTGCACGCGTTAAACGACATGTCGCGCGGCACGACGATCAACGTCGGGGTCGTTCACGGCGGCACACGCTCGAACGTCGTCGCCGCCGAAGCCCGCGCCGAGATAGACGTCCGCTTCAGCACGATGGATGAGGCAAAGCGCATCGATAAAGAGATCCTCGGCTCGCGCCCCTTCGATGAACGCGCGCGGCTCATCGTCACGGGCGGCATCAACCGTCCGCCGCTCGAACGCTCGAGCGGGGTCGCGGCCCTCTACGATCATGCCCGGCACATCGCCGCCTCCTTCGACTTCGATCTCGGTGAGGCTCGGGTCGGCGGAGCTTCGGACGGAAATTTTATCGCAGCAATGGGCATACCCGTCCTGGACGGACTCGGGATCGCCGGCGACGGGGCGCATGCCGTACATGAGCATATTGTTGTTGATAATATCGCGCCCCGCAGCGCATTGCTCGCCGGACTACTGGCAACGCTCTGACTCGGGTTTCAAGTTAAGAACTATTCTAAACTCGGAACCCGTAACTCGAATGATGTGAAATTCGCGACGTGGAATGTCAACTCTGTGCTCGCCCGCCTGCCTCTTGTGACGAGGTGGCTCGCCGAGGCGCGGCCCGACGTTCTGTGCTTGCAGGAGACGAAGTGTACCGATGATAAGTTTCCGGCCGCGGCATTCGTCGAAATCGGTTACAAGTCCGAGACCTATGGGCAGCGCACTTATAACGGCGTCGCGATCCTCTCACGCGCCGCGTGCAAAGAGGTGCGGCGTGGCCTTCCCGGTGATGAAGCAGGCGCCCACGCTCGCCTGCTCGCCGCCACCGTCAACGGCGTGCGCGTCGTCAACGTTTATATCCCGAACGGCGCGTTTGTCGGCTCGGACAAGTATCGCTTTAAGCTTGAATGGATGGGCCGCCTGCGCGCTTTCTTCGACGCGCATTGCAGTACGGACGACCCCCTCTTATTGTGCGGCGATTTCAACGTCGCGCCGGAAGAACGCGACGTGCATGACCCAAAGCTGTGGCAGGGGCGCGTCCTCTTCAGCAAGCGTGAACGTGCCGCCCTCGATCACCTTAAAGGCTGGGGGTTCGTCGATGCCTTTCGCCTGCACACGCCCGGGGGCGGCCACTTCTCCTGGTGGGACTATCGCGCCGGAGCTTTTCGCCGCAACGCCGGCCTGCGCATAGATCACATCTGGGTCTCACAGCCTCTCGCGGCGCGCTGCACCGCAGCTTGGATCGACACAGTGCCACGCACCTGGGATCGCCCATCCGATCACACCCCAGTCGTTGCGGAATTCGATGATTAGTTTGAAGTCTGGAATCAAATATTTATAATTTGATTTTTAACTCTTGGACTTTAGACTCCGGACTTCAGACGCTTGACTGATAAAAGGGGAGCAAGGGATGAGTGAACAAAATAATAATGGTCTCATGTTGGCCGCCGCAGGCGTCGGCGCGTTGTTTGCCGCGAGCGCGGCGGTGAAGTGGTGGCGCTCATACGATCTGCGGGGCAAAACTGTGCTGATCACGGGCGGCTCACGCGGGCTGGGCTTGGTCATGGCCCGCGAATTTGCGCGTGAAGGGGCGCGGCTGGTGATCTGCGCTCGCGACCCGGCGGAACTGGAAAGAGCGCGCGTGGATTTATCCAGTCGCGGCGCGAATGTGCTGGCCGTTCCGTGCAATGTCACCGACCGGTGGCAGGTTAATGAAATGGTCATCATGGCGCGTAAGCGCTTCGGCCAGATTGATGTGCTGGTGAACAATGCCGGGGTGATCGAGGTCGGGCCAATCGAGGTGATGACGCTCGAAGACTACGAAGAAGCGATGAACACGCATTTCTGGGGCCCGCTCTACACAACCCTCACCGTCTTGCCGGAAATGCGCCGGAGGCGGGATGGGCGCATCGTTAACATCACGTCTATCGGCGGGAAGATAAGCGTGCCGCACCTCGTGCCCTACAGCGCGAGCAAGTTTGCCCTGGTCGGCCTATCCGAGGGACTGCGCGCCGAGTTGGCGAAAGATAACGTGGTGGTGACTACCGTCTGCCCCGGCCTGATGCGCACGGGCAGCCCGTGTAACGCGACCTTCAAGGGGCAGCACCGGGCCGAATACGCATGGTTCAGCATCAGCGACGCGTTGCCCGTCACTTCGATTAAGGCCGAGCGCGCCGCGCGGCAGATCATCTCCGCCTGCAAGCGTGGCGATGCCGAGGTGGTGCTGTCAATCCAGGCACAACTCGCCGTCAGGTTTCACGGGCTCTTTCCGGGACTCACCGCCGACCTGCTCGGCCTCGTCAACCGCTTACTGCCCGGCCCCGGCGGCATCGGCGCTAAACGGGCTAAAGGGAAGGAGAGCCGTTCGCCGCTCTCCCCGTCATTACTCACCGCCTTGAATGAGGCGGCGGCCCGACGAAACAACGAAATCGGCTAAGAAAGGAAAAGTAAAAAGGCAAAAAGTAAAAAGGCCAAAGTGTAGATCACAGATAAATTTAATCACAAGTGGTTTCCGCGTTCCTTTTGCCTTTTACCTTTTTACCTTTGCCTTATTTATGGTTAGTGAGCAGAAATGGCCCGATGCGTTATGGTTCGTGCGACACGGCCAGAGTGCCGGCAATGTGGCGCGCGATGCCGCCGAAGCCGCCGGGCTTCCTATCATCGATATTGCCACCAGGGACGTTGATGTCCCGCTCTCCGAGCTCGGCCGGCGGCAATCGGTCGCGCTCGGCCGCTGGTTCGCCAGGATGTCGCCGAAAGAACGACCCAACGTCGTGCTCGCCTCACCCTACACACGCGCCCGCGAGACGGCCAATGTGGCGCTCGAAGCGGCAGGCATTGAACGCGAGGACATTACTCTCATCGTTGACGAACGGCTGCGCGAGAAAGAGTTCGGCATCCTTGATCGCCTGACCCATCACGGCATTCAGCAGAAATATCCGGAACAGAGCGAGATGCGCAGTCTCCTCGGCAAGTTTTATTACAGACCGCCGGGCGGCGAGAGCTGGTGCGACGTGATCCTTCGTCTGCGCAGCGTGATTGACACGGTCACACGCGATTACCGGTGCGAGCGCGTACTGATCGTCACCCATCAGGTGGTCGTCAATTGTTTTCGTTACCTGCTCGAACGGATGACCGAGGAACAAATCCTCTCGATTGATCGCGCGGCAGACGTTCCTAACTGTTCGGTCACGTCCTACGAATTCGCCAGCCATTTAGGCAAGCGTGGCAAGCTCGCGCTGTGCCAGTACAACTTTGTCGCGCCGCTCGAAGAAGCCGGCGAGGAGGTGACAACGAAACCTGATGTCCCGGTCGCGCCAAAGTAAAAAGAGGGTCCGGGGAAACACCGGCCGGCGAAAGACTGATCGTTCTGAACCTCATCCCTTGCCCATCACGCCGCGTCTCTTACTCTGCTGGCCGCTGCCGCAACCGGACGAGGAGGGCGACAAAGAGGAGCGCGGGCGCGTGCTCGTTGTCGGCGGTGCGCGTGAGATGCCAGGCGCCGTCATCCTCGCCGCGACGGGGGCGCTACGGGCCGGTGCGGGCAAACTCCAGATCGCCACCATCCGCAGCATTGCGCAACTGGTGGCAGCGGGGGTGCCCGAAGCGCGCGTCTTTGCCTTACCGGAGACCAGGGCGGGAGCCATCGCCGCTTCAGCTGCTGAAGAGATCGCAGAGCGCGCAAAGAATGTGCAGGCCGTACTCATCGGCCCCGGCCTGATTGATGAGCGCGCCGTCTCGCGATTGGTCAAAAATATTCTTCCACGGATTGAACGTGCTACGCTGATCCTTGACGCGGCGGCGCTCTCCTGCTTTACGGAATCTCCAGAATGTTTGCGGAATCTCGGCGGCAAAGCGGTGCTCACGCCTCATGCCGGTGAGATGGCGAGCATGTTGGACACCGGCAAAGAATCGGTCACGCGCGATCCCTTGGCCACGGCGCGGCGCGCGGCTCGTCAATTACATGCGGTGGTTGCGCTGAAAGGGGCGGAGACGTACATCGCCGCGCCCGGCGGCCAGTCCTACCGCAACCGCACCGGCAACATCGGCCTTGCGACGTCAGGTTCGGGCGACACACTTTCGGGTATTATTGCCGGCCTCGCCGCGCGCGGCGCTCATCCGCTGCAGGCCGCCGCCTGGGGCGTTTACCTGCACGGATGCGCGGGCGACAAACTGGCTCAACGAATGGGCCGTCTGGGATTTCTCGCGCGTGAGCTTCTCGCCGAAGTACCTGCGCTGATGTCTGAGTTAGATAGTCAAAAGAAGAAATGAGCAAAAAGCCTCCTCTCCCTGGCCGACAGACCCTGTGAAAGCTATGCCAAAAGTCAGAGCCGTATCAGCACAACGATCAGAAAGCTGATCACCGCTACCGCGCCCGCAATGATCAGCATTCTCATCATTTCGCCAGCAGCGGAGGCGCGTACCCCCAGGAGCGGGGTAAATATGGAAGTTAGATTAGCAACCAAATCACTTTTTGAGGACGCTGCCGATTCGGGCTCCGCCGTAGCCGCGGAAAAGTTTTGTGACGAATCTTTCGGATGATCTTGATCAGGGCTTATCATTTTGCCGCAATGCCAGCAAAATGCGTTACCCGATGACCCAACGGTGCCACAGTTGGGGCATGTTACTTCAGGCCCCGCTTGTTCCCCCTCGGCCCTTTCTTTTGAAGCGCGCCGTTCAACCGGTAGTGCATCCGGCCGGGGGCTCTCTGCTGCTTCGCCGAATGCGTCACCCAAAACTTCTAACTTCCCTGTCTGTTGCAGCGCCCACCACCCTTCGACCTTTTCTGCGACTGCCGGGTAGACAACTATCACTTCGCCTGCGGAAGGGGCTGCGCAATGATAAAAGTCCTGATAATTATCGTAGTAATCCCGCTTCGATGCGAAGCGCGCTAACCTGGGCAGCACGATTGACTGGTTCGTTCCGTTGCCGTTCGGAACGAGCGCATACTCTCCCTCGTCGTCCTCCACCAACATATTGGTTTCATAATCTATCCTGGCTGACTTATAGCCTTTCACCCTGTCAAGGTACGCGCCGGCCGGAAAAGGAAACGGCGGGACATCCCCGATAAATTCCTGGCAGGCAGGGCACCAGGCGAGAGCCGTTGTGAACGATATGTTGAGGCTATTGCATTGATGCTCTTGGAGAGTGCCCGTCGGAGATTCAATACACCCCGGGCACGACGGCTGCGGCGCCCCTTCGGGCGATAGCCTAAAGTTCCTGACTTCCGCGGGGGTGGGCGATTCTAAGCTGATCGTGTAGCATCTGTCGCACAAGTAGCGCTGCGAGATGAGCCGTGCGCAGACAGGACAGTGAGTGCTGGCTATGTGATCGATACCTAACGGCCAGTAATGCTCGCAGTTACAGCAGTATTCCCACCGCGGCGCGCCGGGCTCCAGACCCCGACCTTCAAAATCCAGCTCCCCCAGCACGTGAAATTTGTTCTCGCACCGGATCGGGTTTTTTCGCGGTGCCAGGAAGTCTTTTTGATGTTGAGGGCAATAAATAATCATAATCCTATTTCTACCTTTTAGATGTGGGAATTATCCTGGGTTATACCTATTGGATCCCAGCAAAATACGGGCCACAGTCCTCTCCGTCTTATACAGAGGTGGTTAGCGCGGGCGAAGCAGTGAGGGAAACGATATCGGGTAACACACCCCGAAATGGTGCAGCCAACGCTGAATATTTCATAGCAGATAGCTATTGGGTGTGACCTGTTTTTTGCGGTGCCCCCTCTCGGGTCCTCTGTGCCTCCGTGTTGAAGCTCTGGCTTACATCCATTCGCAAACTTGCTATAAATTTTTATAAGCGCCATCACCCTTGCGCACCACCGAAATTGCCATCAGGCGCTTGGCAGTCGGGGTAAAGGTTGCGCGCTCTGTTTTCAGCCAACCTAATGTGATGTTAGTTCCGCCGTCTTCTCGGTAATATTTTTCTCGGCCCAGTCGTTGTCCCGGCTGGACTCGCCCGCCCTGGTGCGCTTGGCCTGCTTCATTCGCTGCACCAGGTTCATGTGCGTCGAAAAATAGGGCAGGCTTTTACCGACGATCTCCCCCACCGTTTCGAACTGCTTATCGACCATGAATTTCGCCAGGCCTTCCTTGAGCTCCTCGATGATTTTCACGCCGTGGAGCATGACGCCCGTGCAGAGCTGCACGGTCGATGCGCCAAGCAGGAAAAACTCGAGGGCGTCCTGCGAGCATTCGATCCCCCCGATGCCACTGATGGAGACCTCTTTCGGCAGGCCCAGCGCGAGTTGGCTGACCATCCGCAGGGCGATCGGCCGCACCGCCTGGCAGGAGTAGCCGCCGGGCACCGTGTAGCCCTCAACCGTGGGCTTCGGCCGGAGCGTGTTCAGGTCGACGCCGATCACCGATAGAATCGTGTTGATGGCCGAGATGCCGGCGGCCCCACCCCGCACCGCCGCCATCGACGGCTCCCTGATGTTGGTGATGTTGGGCGTCATCTTTGCCCATACCGGAATCTTCGCGACCTCCGTGACCCAACCCGTGACTTCCTCGGTTAGGTCAGGGTGCTCACCCATCTCCGAGCCCATCTTACGCTCCGTCATCCCGTGCGGGCAGGAGAAGTTCAGCTCCAGCCCATCCACACCCGTGTCCTGCACCATCCTCGTCAGCGCCTGCCAGCGCTCCTTATCATACTCCTCCATAATGGAAGCGATCAGGACGTGTTCGGGATACTCTTTCTTCAGCTCGCGGAACTCCTGGAGCCAGACCTCGATCGGGCGATCCGAGATTAACTCAATATTCTCGAATCCGATGACCTCGCCGTTCGTGCGCGACTTTAACTTACCGTACCGGGGGGCGACGTTGATGACCTTCGCGCTTTCAAGACTGACGGTCTTGGCCACCGCTCCGCCCCAGCCCGCGTCGTAGGATTTGGCAATCACCCTGGCGTTGGTGCCGGGGGGGCCGGACCCAAGAAGGAAAGGGTTCGGAAACTTGATCCCGTTAACTGTGATCGAGAGGTTCATAGCTTACTCGACTTTCTTCTGCCTCTACTCGGTCGGCAGAGTGTATTCGGCCCTCTTAGGAAGAGACGCCCTATTCCGCCACCAGCGCTTCGTAGCTCTCCGGCCTCCGGTCGCGGAAGAACTGCCACGTGTTGCGCACCTGCCGGATCATATCAAGATCCAGGTCCGCCACCACGAGCGCGTCTCTGTCGCGTGGCGCTTCGGCGATGAACTGACCGCGCGGATCGCAAAAGTAACTCTGGCCGTAGAACTCGCCGATGTCCCACGGCTGTTCGTGCCCGACGCGGTTGATGGCCCCCATGAAGTAACCGTTGGCGACGGCATGGGCCGGCTGCTCCAGCCGCCACAGGTATTCGGAGAGCCCCGCCACCGTCGCCGACGGATTGAAGACGATCTCGGCCCCGTTCAGACCGAGAACGCGCGCGCCTTCGGGGAAGTGCCGGTCGTAGCAGATATAGACGCCGATCCGCGCGTAAGCCGTGTCGAACGCCGGATAGCCTAGATTGCCCGGCTTGAAGTAGAACTTCTCCCAGAAACCGGGCGCCACGTGCGGGATGTGGTTCTTGCGATACTTGCCCCGGTATTTCCCGTCCGCGTCAATCACCGCCGCAGTGTTGTAGTAAATCCCCGTCATCTCTTCTTCATAAATCGGAACGATCAGGACCATCCCGTGCCTCTTCGCCACGTCCTGCATTAACCTGACGGTCGGGCCATCCGGGACTTTCTCGACCGCGTCGTACCAGCGCGTCTGCTGCTCGGCGCAGAAGTAAGGCGTGGTGAAGACCTCCTGCATGCAGAGGATCTGCACCCCCTGGCGGGCCGCGTCTTCGATCATCCGTACATGCTTTTCGATGTTGGCCCGCTTGAGCTCCTCAATCGGCGCGTCGGTCGGCGCGGCGTTGGTGGCCTGGATAAGACCGCATTTAACGATACGTGCCATAATCTAATCCTTTATGGGAATGGTATCTGGAGTAAAGGCAACCCGTGCCTGTGGCCCTTCTATAATGCCTGCGAGTTTACCACGGCTGGTATTCGGGGCGGAGATGATTTCATCAGGATTAAATGGGTGACGGCCGAAGCGCCGAACCCGACAAACCATGCGTAATCATACAACGGCCTCATCACCGGCACCACCAACCCGACCCACGCCAGACCGCAGCCGATCAGGGTGGCCGCGACCGCGCGCCAGTTCCAGCCGCTGGTATAAGTGTAGAGCCCCTGCGTACGGTACAGATCGCCCAGTGCCAGCCTCTTGTTCCGCACCAGCCAATAATCGGCAATCAAAACCCCGGCGATTGAGCCGAGCCCGCCCGAATACCCGAGCAGCCAGTTGAAGATGTACCCCGAAGGATCGGCGAGCAACCGCCACGGCTGCATGAGGATGCCGATAATCCCGGCGATCAACCCGCCCAGCCGGAACGAGATCCATCTGGGGAAAGCGTTGGCAAAGTCGTTGGCCGGCGAGACGGCGTTGGCCGCAATGTTCACCGAGAGCGTCGCGACCACCACCGTAAACATCGAGATCGCCACGACCCACGCCTGGCTGAATTGTCCGACCAGCTTAACTGGATCCCAGAGCTCATTCACGTTCATGTTCGGGTAGATCACTACGGCGGCCGAGGTGATCAGAATGCCCATCGCCGAGAAGACCGTCATCGTGGTCGGTAGCGCCACGACCTGTCCGACCGCCTGCTCGCGCTGGCTGCGCCCGAAGCGTGTGAAGTCCGGCATGTTGAGCGAGAGCGTCGCCCAGAAGCCGATCATCGCCGTCAGCGAGGGAATAAAAACGGGCCGGAACTCCGCCCAGCTATGATAACGCCCCGACTCTCGCAGCAAATACCCGAGCCCGTGCGCGCGCCAGAGCGCCCACGCTAACAGGAGCGCCGTCATCACCAGCACGAACGGCGCGGCCCAGTTCTCCACACGCCGCAGCAGGTCCATCCCCCGGTAGATGATATAGATGTTGAGCCCCCAGAACATCAGGAACGAAATCCACTCTGTCGGGGTGTGACCGCCTACGGGGCCGCCCAGCAGCGTTGGCCAGGACGGGATGATCGCGCGAAAGAAGGTGTAGAGCGCCTGCCCGCCGATCCACGCCTGGATCCCGAACCAGCCGCAGGCCACCAGCGCCCGCATCAGCGCCGGCAGGTTCGAGCCGAGTGTGCCGTAAGCCGCCCGCGCAAAGACCGGGAAGGGAATACCGTACTTCGTGCCCGGGTGAGAGTTGAGCAGGATCGGGATGAGTACGATGGTGTTGCCGAGCAGGATCGTGATGAGCGCTTGCCACCAGTTCATCCCCGCGCTAATCAGCCCCGAAGAGAGCATGTAGGTCGGGATGCAATGCGCCATACTGATCCAGAGCGCGGCGTAGTTATAAGTTGTCCAGTTCCGCTTCGCGACCGGTACAGGAGCTAGGTCTTCATTGTAAAGCGGGCTTGAGCTGATCGCCCGGTAATCGCGCAGCTCGACCCGCCCGTCCCCGTGCTGGATAACTTCTGAATCACTACCAGGTTGCACCGAGGCCACCTTTCAGGCAGAAGCACAAGTCCCACGCTTTAAGAAACGCCCGTCGCCCGGCCTGCCTTTGTAATCACCATTTTCGATAACGACGCGACCTCGTGAGAGCACAGTCTCGACCACGCCCTTGATCTTCTCCCCTTCGTATGCGCTGTAGTCAACGTTCATGTGGTGAGTCTTAGCACTGATGGTCTGCTCTTTTTCAGGATCGAAGATCACGATGTCGGCGTCGGAGCCGACGGCGATCGTCCCTTTCTTTGGAAAGAGCCCGAACATCTTGGCCGCGGCAGTTGACGTAAGTTCGACAAAGCGGTTGAGGCTGAGACGATTTTCCACAACGCCCCCGTTGAAGATCAGCGGCACTCGGTGCTCGACGCCGGGGGCGCCGTTCGGGATCTTGGAAAAATCTTCCCGTCCGAGCTCCTTCTGCTCCTTCATACAGAACGGGCAGTGATCGGTCGAGATGACCTGAAGATCGTCCATCCGCAGGCCCTTCCACAACTCCGCCTGATTCCATTTTTCTCGGAGCGGTGGCGTCATCACGTATTTCGCGCCGTTGAAGCCCGGCTCATCGTAATTGTCGATGGAGAGAAACAGGTATTGCGGGCAAGTTTCCGCGAACGCGGGCAGGCCGCGGTCCCTCGCCTCGCGCACTTGATTGAGCGCATCGGCGCAGGAGAGATGAACGATATAAACGGGCGATTCGGCCATCTCGGCGATGGCGATGGCCCGATGTACGCCTTCTGCTTCGGCCACGGTGGGCCTAGTCAGCGCATGATACTTCGGCGCGGTGCGCCCTTCAGCGAGCGCGCGTTTAATAATCTCGTTGATCACGACACCGTTTTCCGCGTGCATACAGATGAGCGCGCCGCGCTCACCGGCGACCGACATCGCGCGAAAGATCGTCGCGTCGTCGACAAGAAAAACGCCCGGATAGGCCATGAAGAGCTTGAAACTGGTCACGCCTTCGTCAATCGTGCGGCGTAGCTCCGGCACCCGCTCATCTTCAAGGTCGGTGCAGATCAGATGAAAACTGTAGTCGATCGCCGTCTTGCCTTCCGCCTTCCCGTGCCAGTTGTCGAGCGCTTCCGTAAGCGACTGCCCCTTGTACTGCACGGCGAAATCTATAATCGTCGTCGTCCCGCCGTGCGCCGCCGCGACCGTTCCGGTGCGAAAGTCGTCTGACGATTGCGTGCCCCCGAAGGGAAGCTCCATGTGCGTGTGAGGATCAATACCACCCGGGATGACCAGTTTCCCCGAAGCGTCAATCACACGATCCGCTTCCATCTCAAGCTTCGCGCCGATCACGGAGACCACTTCATCTTCAATCAGCACGTCGGCTTTGTAGTCGTCAACGGCTGTGACAATCCGACCATTACGAATCAACGTTTTCATCTATATCATCCTTCTCGTTTGAAAAGAATTAAGAAATATAATCATTAGTACTCGAAGAGAAGGGACTCATTCAAGATATGCGTCTTCCAGCCTCGGAGGGGCGGAATGTTTATAGCATCCGTACAAAATATGAACCTAGCCCCGTAGGGGCGACATGTCCTCATGCTATTAGTCTTCGACAAGATCGAAAATATATTTGCTATCGAATGCCACATCAAATTTCTTTAGCATTTCCAGATACTCGTCTCTGAATGACCTTTGTTTGTGATGCTGCTCCTGATTTTGGGTGTAGCGTATGACCGCGCCCAGCTGCGAATGCGAGTAGGAAAACGCCCCGAACCCTTCCCGCCAACTGAACTTTCCTCGCACCAATCGTCGCTCGTTAATAAAATTGGACGTGTTCGCTTTAACATCTCTTACTAGATCAGACAAAGCCATATCCGGCTGAAGCCCGACCGGCATGTGAAGGTGATCCGGCATGCTATTAACGGCGATCAGTTTTTGACTATTGTTCCGGACAATACCGGTGATGTATCTGTGTATCTCTTCTTTGTGATCCTTGCTAATCAGATTTTGTCTGCCGCTTACGGCGAATACCACTTGAATATATATTTGCGTATAGGTATCCGCCATGGTAAACATTCCGCCCCGCAGGGGCAGATGCTAGCTGGTGGAAGTAAACGCAGCATCCAGGGCCTCGATCAATTCATTGACGTGATCTTTTGTCGAGATCAAAGGCATACCCGTGCGGATGACGTTCGCATAGAGACCGCCCTTGCCGATCAGGACGCCGCGCCGCTTCGTCTCTTCGAAAACCTTGAGCACGGCCTGCGGGTGCGGCTCTTTGGTCTCGCGGTCTTTGACGAGCTCGAGCGCCTGCATCAGGCCCATCCCGCGCACATCGCCGATGACGGCGTGCTTCTCTTTGAGCTCTTCCAGACGCTCACGGAAGTATGCGCCGACTACGGCGGCGTTGTGTTTCAGGTCTTCTTCTTCGATGACCTTAATAACTGCCAGCGCCGCCGCCATCGAGACCGGGTTGCCGCCGAAGGTAGAGAATGTCAGCCCCGGGTAGCTGTCCGCGACTTCGGGCGTGGCCGTGGTCATGCCAATGGGCGCGCCGTTGCCCATGCCTTTCGCCGACGTGATGATGTCAGGTTCGACATTCCAGTGCTCGATGCCGAACCATTTGTCGCCCGTGCGGCCCCAGGCGGTCTGCACTTCGTCCGCGATGAACAGGCCGCCGTGCTTGCGCGTGATCTCCACGGCGCGCTCAAAGTAGCCTGCCGGGGGGACAATAAAGCCGCCGACGCCGAGGATCGGCTCGGCCATAAATGCCGTGATCTCGCCCGTCGTCGTCGTCATGATCACATCTTCGATGTCTTCGGCGCAGGCCAGGCCGCATTCCGGGTAGGTGAGCTTGTACGGGCAGCGATAGCAATAAGGCGCGCGGGCGTGAACGATGCCCGCGACTTGCGACGGCAACTGCCGCCACGTCGAGTGTCCGACGGCGGAGAGGGCGGTGGCGGAGCGCCCGCTGTAGCTGTGCCGCAGGACGACGATTTCGTGGCGGCCCGTGTGAAGCTTGGCGGCCATAATCGCCGTATCGTCGGCCTCCGTGCCGCTGTTGGTGAAGAAGGATTTCTTTAAACGACCCGGCGTGATTTGATAGAGCTTCTCGGCGAGATCGGACTGCGGCTTATTGGCGTAGAGCGTCGATGTATGCTGGAGCGTCTTCACCTGCTCGATGATCGCCTCATTCACCTTCGGGTTGGCATGGCCGACGCTGACAGTAAGTACGCCGCCGAAGCAGTCAAGGTAGCGGTTGCCCGCGTCGTCCCACACGTACATCCCTTCGCCGCGCACGAGCGCGAGCGGCTCCTGATAGTAAGTGGCGACGGCGGGGAAGAGGAACTCTTTGTGCTTGCGAACCGTCTCGGACGGCGCGAGCCTTTGCCCGGTCGTGTCGGTGTGTTGCTGTTCGACGGTGCTCATCAGTATAAATTGCCCTCCCGTTTACGTCCTGTGTAGTCCACATAGACGACTTTCAGTTCAGTATAAAAATCGAGCGCGGTTGATCCCTGTTCGCGGTCACCGATCCCCGTGGCCTTGATGCCGCCGAAGGGGATGTGCGCTTCGCCGCCGGTGGTCGGCGAGTTGATGTGCGTCATGCCCGTCTCGATCTCGTCAACGAAGCGGAAGATGCGCGCGGCATGGTTGGTGAAAATGGACGAGGAAAGCCCGTAATCGCAGTCGTTCGCCACCCGCATCGCCTCGTCGAAATCTCGAACGCGCAGGACCGAGAGCACCGGCCCGAAAATCTCTTCGCGCGCAATGCGCATGTCGGGCGTGACTTGATCGAAAACAGTGGGGCGGACGAAATAGCCTTTGTTAAGGCCATCGCCTTCCGCGCGTGTGCCGCCGCAAACCAGCTCCGCCCCGTCTTCGCGCCCGATGTCTACGTAGCGGAGCACGGTCTTGAACTGATTCTCGTCCACGCTCGGACCCATTTCCGTATTCGGATCGCTGCCGTCCCCGAGCCGCATCGACTTGGCGCGGGCGACGATACGTTCAACAAACTCGTCGGCAACCTCCCGCACGACCACCGCCCGGCTGGTCGCCGTGCAGCGCTGCCCCGAAGAGCCAAACGCGCCCTGCGCGGTTGATTCCACGGCCAGACCGAGATCGGCGTCTTCTAGAACAACGACCGGGTTCTTGCCGCCCATCTCACATTGCACCTTCGCGCCGCGCCTCGACGCCTGTTCGTACAGTCGTATGCCGACGTCATTGGAGCCGGTGAAAGAGACCGCCCGCACGGCTCTGTGATTGATGATCTCGTCGCCCGCCTCCGACCCAGAGCCGATGACAAGATTGAGCACGCCTTTCGGCAGTCCGGCCTCCTCGAAGATCTCGACGATGCGCACGGCCGTTCCGGGCGTCAGGGTCGCGGGTTTGAAAACAACGGTGTTACCGGCGACGAGCGCGGGTGCGATCTTCCAGATGGGAATGGCGACCGGAAAGTTCCACGGGGTGACGCACGCGACGACGCCCAGCGGCTGCTTGATCGTGTAGGCGAAGTTCGAGGGGAGCTCCGATTGGATCGTTTCGCCGTTCAGCCTGCGCGCTTCACCCGCGCAGAACTCCGCGACGTTGATTGAGCGCTGCAGCTCGCCGCGTGATTCTCCGATCGTCTTGCCCTCTTCGCGCGTGAGAAGCCGGGCCAGATTCTCTTTATCATCCTCCATCAGGCGCGCGGCGCAGGCGACGATCCGACCGCGCGCGGGGGCCGGGGTCGCGCGCCATGCGCGAAAAGCATCGCTCGCGGCTTCCACGGCTTTGCGCGCCTCATCACGCGTTGCCAGGCGGGACGTGCCGAGAACGTCATCAATGCGCGCCGGATTAATATTCTCCACCGTCCGAGCCGAGGTGGATTCGACCCACTGCCCGCCAATGAAATTGCGATAGATTGTCATAGGAGCGTTTATCTCTGCTCGCCTTGAGAGCTGCATTGGTACACTGAAAAGCTCAGGCCGCTTTAAGGTCTATTGCAGGAAAGCGTACATGCCTGACGCTCATTCGGGCCGCATGCACGCCGATGTGATGACTCTAGCAGCGCATAATATACCAAAACCAGGTGATGAATCTAAGCGAAAACCAGAGCCTTGAAAGGAAGGAGTAATTCACCGCCGGGGTGGCCGGCGAGGGCGAGAAGGGGCGCCCCGGTAAAGAAGCGGCGGACGGCAGTAATGCCGCGCGTCAAAGCGCGGAACTTTAGCCGGACTCGCCGCGCTCGAAGACGTGTCGTGCAATCTCGACGCGGTTGCTCCAACCCTTTTTGGAGAGAATGTTGCTGATGTGACCTTCGACGGTGCGCACACTGACGGCGAGTTTGGCGGCAATCTCTTTATTGCTCAAGCCGCTCGCGACGAGCCGTGCGACGCGGGCTTCAGCCTCGGTGAAATCTTCTTCGGACGCGAGTTGTCGTGATGACGGGCCTTCATCACCCTTCGCGGTGTTCACCAGGCGGGCGAGCTCGGCGCTGGTCCGTTGCACGCGGTTGAGGATGCTGCCCACGACGGCGAGCAACTCTTCCGGGTCAAAGGGTTTCGTTAAGTAAGCGTCAACGCCGATGCGGAAGCCTTCGATGCGGTCTTCGCGCCCGTCTTTCGCGGTGAGAAAGATAATGGGGGTGAGCTCGGTGCGCGGGCTGGAGCGGAGAGTGCGCGCCAGCCGATAGCCGTCCATGCCGGGCATCCGGATGTCGCTGATGATCAGATCCGGCATCGCCTCGCTGACGTGCACGAGCGCCTCCGAGCCGGTTCGCGCGGTCGTTACTTCGTAGCCCTCTTCGCGCAGGGTGACGGCGACGGCGCGCAACAGCTTCGCTTCGTCATCAACGACCAATAACCTTTTAGCCATGCTCCTGTCCCTCTCGCCCCGCCGCGCTGCTTATTAAATTCCCGAAAGGAATGTTCGCAAAGTTTGCAGCCGTTTCGCCGTCCCCACTGTCAACCTCACCGCGCCACACCGGGAGCCGCATGGTAAAGGTGCTGCCAAGACCTACCCGGCTTCGCACTTCGATCGAGCCGCCCATTCCCTCGACGAGCACGCGCGCGAGATGAAGCCCGAGACCGATGCCGGGAACTTCCTGTTCATCCGTGTTTGAGATTCCCGCACCTTCGCTTGCCGCCGCCCGCCCGCGATAGAAACTGTCGAAGATGTGTGGCAAGTCGTCAGGGTGTATGCCGCGCCCGGTGTCTTCAACTTCGATCGCAACTTGCCCGCTGCCATCGCAACGGGCGCGGAGCTTGATGCTCCCGCCTTCGTGTGTATATTTAATGGCGTTCTCCAGGACGGTGCAGAGGGCGCGGCGCAGGGCGCTGCGGTCGGCATGTATGAACGGCAAGTCCGGTGCCACTTCGACGGAGAGTTCGTGATTGTGCTCGGCGGCTTCAACGCGCTCGATCTTTTCACAGGCCCGCACGACCTCGCCGGCGTCCACACACCGGGGCTTGATCTGCACGCCGCCCGCTCTGATGCGTGATAAATCAAGCAGATTATGCACGAGGTCAATCTGACGGTCACATTCCGAGGCGATGTCTTTGAGATACTCGCGCCGCTCGTCCTCCGTCGGCTGCTTGCGCAGCAGCACGCGCGTCAAGGTCTTAATCGTCGTCAGCGGCGTGCGTAGCTCGTGCGAGACGGCCGCTAAGAATTCGTCTTTAACGGCGTTTGCCCGTTCCGCTTCGATGCGTGCGGTTTGCTCGCGCGCGAGCAAGGCTTCACGCTCTTCCTCTGACCTCTTTCGTGCCGCGCTGAGCGTCCCGACGATGACGGCCGCGAGGATGAAGATGGCGAGTTCAAATAGGTCATCGCGGTCAACGCGAAACGAGAAGGGGGACGGCAGGATGTACGCGCTCGCCAGGGTTGATAACGCGGTCGCGAGCAACCCCGCGCCAAGGCCGCCGCGCCACGCGCTCACCATCACCGCGAGCAGAAACAGCGGCGACAAGCCCGACGGCATGAACGGTGACAGCAGGAGCGTCGCCGCGAACACGAGACTCACCGTCCACACGGCGATCATGTATCGCCGCACGACCGCGCCAGGCTTTGAGCGAGCCACCCCCTGCGTCATGCCTACCTTCGTCAATCCCCTGAGAGCTCAGGAAAGCCTCCTCATTATACAAGTGCTGTCATCGTGTGAAAACACCTACGCAGGACAAGTGTTTTCACGCTTTTCCCTCGCGCGTCCGAGCGCGTAGGCTGCTTACTCACCGGTGAGCTGATGATCTTTATCTACAACAGCAAAGAGTATGCCGGCGCAAACGCCGTGGAGATTATGCGCGAGATGGCACGAGACGCCGGCTGGTGCTCTCCCCACGGCGGTACGATCCGAGATTTCCTGCGCCGGGCACTCGTCGACCTTGCCGACCGCGTACACATGCGCGAGCTGGATATCGGTAGGCACCTCTCCGAGGAAATGATCGCATTCGACTACCTCTGTCTCCTCGACGAATACGGCATCGGACACCTCTCCGTCTCCCCGCCCGACGCGCCACCTCATCCGGGCCCGGGAATTAACCCCACGTAATAACACCCGCGGCGCATTAGTGTTATCACGGTTTTGCGCGCCCCGTCTTTGGCCTAAGCTGGCACCCATCAAGGCGGAAGCCAGGAGTCAAGTCGTGTGCGCATCAGCTGAATCCAATGTGCCAAATGCGGCTGAGACTGCCTCTCAGGAGGAAAGAGACAGGCATCAACCTGATCACGGGCAGCCTACCGTCCTGCTCGTCACCAGCTCATCAAATTTCCGTCGAGAAATAAGGCAACGGCTTGGGCAGGTAAACAATTATTGCTTGCTGGAAGCTGCTAACGGGCGGGAGGCAATGGCGGTAGCGAGGCGCGAGCGCGTCACACTTGCCATCATTGATTTCACTTACTCGATGCTGGACAGCTTTATCACCATCAATTTTATACGCCGGCAAGCTGAGCCGCGGTATGTACCGGTTCTGGCCATCGCCGATGTTGATACACGCAGCTGCCGCACCATGGCCAATTCCGCGGGTTGCGACTAGTTCATCGCCAGGCCCATCGATGGTGACCACTTAATCCAGCGGTTGCGCCACTTCTGCGACAGGTTTTCATAGCCGCCCGGCTTTTGCCGGTTAGGTCCGAGGTCATACCGTGATCGAGCATCATCGAGGGGTGTGAAAGCTTTACATCGCGCTGCTCGCGGTTGAACATTGCGCTAGACTTGCTCAAGCCTCACACCACTTTGACGCGCCGCCTTCAGACGGTCGGCGACCCGCGCGCCCACCAGCCATAACGCGCACGCCCCGATCATCAATAGCGAAAACCACTTGCCGTAGAGACCGTCGGGAGAAAATTGCTCCGTCGCGTTGTGGATGGCTTCGCTGTTGGGGAAGAGGCCTGCTTCCGAGAATTCATGGAATGAATAGATCGCGACCTGCAGCATGAACAGCAGGAGAAAGATTCCGGTGACCTGGAAGAAGCGCTTGATATTGATGAGATGAGCAAAACGCACCCACACCCAGGCCATCGCCGCCGCCGCCGCAAGCCCCAGCATCGCCCCGCTGATAATCCGGCCGTCGCGCACCTGTAGGAGCATTAAAGCGGTCTCCATACCCTCACGGCTCATCATCAGAACGGTAAACAGAAACACCCCGCCGAAAGCGGCCCGGCGCGAGGTCTTTGACGACACGTCGTCGAGCCGCTTCTCCATCCTTTTCTTAAGCCGCGGCGCAGTCTTCCACATGTGAATCACCAGCGAGCCCACCATCACTATCGCAACTACGCCCAGCACCCCTTCCCAGAGTGATTGATTCACCCCCTGCATCAACTCGTAGCCGAGCGCGGTGCTCAGAGCAATCGAAGTCGCGATGGCCGAATAAACGGCCGGGACAAGCCACCTCTGCCCCGTCTTGCGCAGGTAAGCGAGAATGACTGCGACGAGCAGAAATGACTCAAAACCCTCTCGTAAAATAATGATGAATGTCTGAAGCATCTGATGCGCCTTTCGATGAAACCTAATAAGCCCCCTGGAAAGGATCCCGCCCCCGGCCAGAGACCATTATATGTAAATTGAAATTTAATTTCAATTTCATATCGCACGCCGGCGGACTCTTACCTGGAGGCGCTCTCAACATGCCTACCCGCTAAAGATGCTTTTTATTCTGTGGTGAGCGGGATAATGGCCAGGTCCGCGCGCAATGGCCCGAGCTGCGTCATCGCCGTGATGCGTAAAGGCAGGCGACGCTTATCATTGCTGACCCACAGGCGCAACGCGTATTTATCGCTTTGCGCATCATCGGTCGTCAGTGAGAGTTGCACGGCCGGTATGCTCTGCCCGCCGAGCGTTATTGTCTCGCGGCGCAGGGAAGTAATAAATAAGGTGTGTGGGCGATTATTAACTATCAGCGAGACGGCATTACGCTTGGGTGGTGCGAGGTCGAAAGAGCGAAGCGCATAGAGCGCGGAAACGTAGTCGTGCGTGCCGACGGGCACTTCTATCCGCTGACCCGAGCCAGTGATCAAGGCGCCGTGATCCTGGTCGATGCTTAGCGTTTGGTTCGACCGCCGAGACCCTTCGATCAGCGCGAGCTCGGTGCGGAACGGGAGTAGCGTTGACGAATCGACGTATGAATTAATTTGATCGCTGGCAAAGAAGAGGCGTTGTACCGTGCTGGTGGTCTGCGCCCTCACGGTAAGTAAAAATCCATCGCGGTTAAAATACTTGCCGCGCGACCGCACCTGAAAAGACGCGGTGCCCGCAGGCTGCGCGCCCCCGCCGAGAAAAACATTAAAATTAAGCTGTTCTCCGACTTTAAAAGGCAGGTCATCGGTTGACCCGGCGGCCGAAGAAGCGGGGGAGCTCCCGGCAGGCGATGGCCGTTGAGAGGGCGGAATAACGACACCCTCCGCCGGAGGAGCGACAGTCAAAGGCGGAATGGCCGTGCGCGCCTGCGAAGCGCGGGCCTTTACCGGCGGGGTGACCGGGAGCATCTCGGAACCGGCCAGCTCGGCGCGAATCTCGCCGGCCGGGTGGCGCGCCGTCATGAGCACCGGGACGTGGCGCTCGTCGTCGCTGAAATAGATCCGCATGCGATAGTTGTTGGCGGCGGAATTCCTGGGCACGCGCACTTGCGTCACGATGCTATTGAATGAGCCGACGTTGCTCTTAATCATCTCACTACCTATCACCTTCAATTCCGCGTCATATTGTTCCGCCTCACCGCTCACCGTGAAGTTATAAATTGAGCCTGCGCTCAGCGGCAGGGCGCGCAGGCGGTAGAGTGCCGAGAGGAAGTCAAAGGTGCCGGGGAATCCACCCGCGCTGACCTTGGAGGGGATCGCGGAAGTCCCAGCCGGCAGGTTGTAGTCCCTCGAGCTATCCGCGGTGCGCCCGGCCTCGCGTATCACCTGCTGCGCGCGAAACGGCAAGCCCGTAGTCGAGTCGACGTAAGAGGTGTAATCATTATTAACCGCGTAAAGCGCGGCGTTAACGACACCGATCGTTTCGACGTGCGCACGCAGTTGAAAGCCTTCACGATTAAAATATTGTCCCCGCCCCGCCACCGACAGCTCGACGATCGCGGCGCTGCTGAAGTTTGAGAAGGAAACGTTATACGTCAAACGCTCCCCGACGCGGTAAGGAGCAGGCGAGAATGGAATTCCCGCGATTGTTTGTTGGCGCTGTGCCATCAGTGGCGCGGACAGCATCAGGGAGACGAGCAGAGCCGCCACAGCAATGAGCGAGCGTTTCAAACGTTGGTTCCCCTTAACAGTGGAGTCATGACTACTCCGCACCCATGAAGGGTGCGGCTTCTACGGATTGAGTACCGACAGCTTGTAATCCCAAGCTGAGTATGTTGCGCGCGGCATTCCAATCGCGGTCGATAGAGAGGCCGCACGTGCATTCATGCAGACGTTGAGACAAATCTTTCTTCACAGTAGCCCCACACGCCGAGCAGCGTTGGCTTGTCCCGCGTGGGTCAACGCTTCGCACACACCTACCGGCACTTTCAGCCTTATAGGTAGTGAACTGAATCAGTTGATGCCACGCTGCGTCTTGAATGCTTTTCGCCAGGCAGTGGTTCCTAACCATGCCTTTGATATTCAGATTCTCAAATACAATCAGACCATAGAGCGCAACCAGAGCGTAAGAGAGTTGGTGCGCGAAGTTGCGACGGCGATTGGCAATTCGCTCGTGGATACGTGCCGCAACTTGGCGCTTCTTCTGTCTTTGCGCTTTCGCCAAAGCCCTCTCATCCGAGCGAAAGAAACGAGGATTGTCAATTGCTTCTCCACTCGAAAGCATGGCGAACTTCTCAAGCCCGCAATCTATACCGACAGAGAGTCTGTTAGCGGGAAGCGGTTGAGGGTCACACTTAACCGCGAAACAGGCGTACCACTTACCTGTCCCAGAGCAGGTGATGGTCAGTGTCTTGATCTTGCCTTCGATGGTTCGATGATGCTTGAGCTTGATGTGCCCAACATTGGAGAGCCTCAGTTTGTTGCCTTCGATGGAAAAGCCGGATTGCGAGTAAGTGAAACTGTCGTAACGAGTGCGCGAGCGGAAACGCGGGAATCCAGCTTTCTCCCCCTTTTTCACGCGGCGAAAGAAGGCTTGAAACGCTTTGTCCAAACGGCGAAGAACGTCTTGGAGCACCTGACTATGTATCTCAGCCACATCAGGACGAATCTCTTTGATCTCAGGCAGTTGGTTCTGTTGGTCACGATAGCTAATAGATTTACCCCACAAGCGGTAAGCGTCACGGCGTTCAGAAAGTCCAGCATTGAACAACTCGCGGCAGACTGTAAGCGTTTGCTCAAGCCGTGTCACTTGTGCATGAGTAGGATAGATTCGGTATTTGTGTGTGATCAGCATCTACCGGTCTCTTTGAGTCTCAACATACCTCTTGATGACCGAAAGCGGAGCGCCGCCTACTGTTACCAGAAAGTAAGATGGACTCCACAGATGACCTTTCCACAGTTGATCTTTGAGCTGTGGGAACTCCTGTAGTGCCGCACCGCTCGAGGCCGGTTAAAGCGGGCGCGCATAGGGCAAAACCAGCCAAAATTTACACGCTTAGCACATAGTCTGGTTCCACATCATTCA
>CAYLJO010000041.1:0-34910 GCA_964383905.1 uncultured Blastocatellaceae bacterium | reverse complement strand
GAGGTACGGCTTAAGAAGCCGCCGCTTTACAAGGTCATGATTCATAATGACGATTTTACGACGATGGAGTTCGTTGTTTTCATCTTACAGACGGTGTTTCAGCGCTCGGAAAGTGACGCCATTACGATCATGCTTAAAGTGCATACCGAGGGCGTCGGCGTTGCAGGAATTTACACTTATGAGATTGCCGAGATGAAAGTAGCAAAGGTCACAAGTCTGGCGCAGGCGAATGAGTTTCCCCTGCTCTGCACGATAGAGGAGAACTGATCGTAAGTGCTCTACATACCGCGTACCAGGATACAAGGGGGGCCGGTTGAGTGAGAGGCTCATACTCACTTAGCCAAATGACTTGCTCTCTCGATGAGCCTGCGTGATTTAATTTGCTTCTCTTCGGCCTGTTTTTGCAGTTCCAGCGCTTCGCTGATCTTACCTGATTGGATTAATTCGGCTACTCGCTTCAATAGTTCGGTAGCCTCTCTGATGGCTTTCATGGCTTCGGCCTGGAGTTGTGCGGCCTGATCAGGGTTTTTCATGTAGTATCGTTGTCAATTCCCCTGCCCACATATTCGCTTACGTCCTATCAAAGTTTCAACAGAAAAAGTGGCTCAAAAGCTTCATACCATCGACGTTTTGCTTCATAACTTTAAGAAACCGCAGCCGTATACAAGAAGGGGTGCGGGCTTAGTCAGGTGTTTACAAGGTTTACGGAAGAGGCGGACAAACGCACACGAATATCATAGCTCTGGCATGTGGCTTGTATCAGGAAAGGCCAGGAGGTTTGATCATGAAAAAATTTATTGCAGCAATCTTAAGCTTGGTACTTTTAGGGATGATGGCACTGCCGGCGACAGCCCAGGGACGCAACAGGAATTATGGGGATCAAGGTTACTCGCGTGATCGCAATGCTGACCGCAGAGACAATTATAACCGCAGTAACCCAAGAGATTACGACCGCTCGCGCGTTATTGATAATGCGTACAACGACCGCCAGCGCAACGCCTATTACGACTATAACGGTTATGACAACCGGAGCTTCTGGGATAAGCATCGGGATAAGCTGACGACGGCGATGGGTGCGGCGGGAGGCGCGGCGATCGGCGGTGCGATCGGTGGGGGACGTGGAGCGGCCATCGGTACACTACTCGGCGCGGCCGGATCGGCACTCTATACGTACAAGATCCGCAATCACCGCTACTAAGGCTGAGATATAAGGTAATCAGATCGATCACCCGGTTCCAGGAACCGGGTGATCTTACCTTGAGGCCCGGCTGTGCAGCATTGACATGACTGGAAAGCTTCTTTCCACCTACTCCTTCCACTTTCTTCCATACCACCGACTGACTGAGGTTTAGAAGCACGAAGCCATCTCGAATCAGCGTGCAGTGCGGATAGCCCGCCTGTTTGACTTCGTACCCGACCAGCCTTTCGAGTATGATCCGCCCGCACCGTGGCACTCTTCATGGGGAAATCTCACCCCACCGGCTTCCTGGGATAAATAAGGGACAATTTCGATCAGACTCAGTCGCTGCTCCTTTGCTTCTAAGGCGGCAACAGTGTTAATTTTTCTGGTAATCTTAATACCGGTGCATACCGGTAGGCATGTGTAAATGATCACGAGAGAATTACAGGTCACATTGAGTGTTGCCGTTAATGAAGCCATCCGGCGCTACCACGAATATGTCACCCTTGAGCATCTGCTGTTCGCGCTTCTGCACGACCGAACGGCGAGTAACATCATCCGCCAGTGTGGTGGCGACGTCGAAGCGCTCAAGCGCGAGCTGGAAAAGTTCTTGGACGAGAACGTTGAGAAGCGCGAGCAAGGTCTGACGGAAATACCGGAACAGACCGCGATGTTCCAGCGTGTGCTGCAATATGCGTTGCTCCAAGCTGAAGGCAGCGGCCAGAAAGAGGTCAACGGCGGCCACATCCTCGCCTCACTCTTTCAGGCGGAGCGATCGCACGCCGTTTATCTTCTTCGAAAACAGGGCATTAGCCGGCTTGATGTGCTCAATTACATTGCGCACGGCATATCAAAAATTCCTGACCATCTCGAGCCAGCCCCGGAAGGGGTGGGCGCGGAGGATGAAAATAGCGGCGCGCAGCAATCGCACGACCCGCTCGCGGCCTTCACTGTTAACCTGGTCGAGCGCGCTGCCGCGGGGC
This sequence comes from uncultured Blastocatellaceae bacterium, assembly GCA_964383905.1. Lineage (GTDB taxonomy): Bacteria > Acidobacteriota > Blastocatellia > Pyrinomonadales > Pyrinomonadaceae > CAYLJO01. Next base: position 32,747 of record CAYLJO010000041.1, on the reverse strand, counting down.
ACATTGATCCGCTGATCGGGCGGCAGCGTGAGCTTGAACGAACTATCCAGATCCTGTGTCGCCGCCGGAAGAATAATCCCATTTACGTGGGCGAGCCGGGCGTGGGCAAGACGGCGATCGCCGAAGGACTCGCGCTGAAGATCCACCTCGGTGAAGTTCCGGAGGTGCTCAAGTCGGCGCAGGTGTACGCGCTCGATATGGGGGCGGTCCTCGCCGGAACAAAATACCGCGGCGAGTTTGAGCAGCGGTTTAAGGGGGTCATCAACGCGCTCAAGAAGCTTCCCGGCTCGATTCTATTCATTGACGAAATCCACACGATTGTTGGAGCCGGCGCGGTGAGCGGTGGCTCGATGGATGCCTCGAACATTATCAAGCCTGCGCTGGCGACGGGGGAACTGCGCTGTATCGGCTCGACCACCTACGGCGAATACAAGAGCGCCTTTGAGCGCGACCGCGCCCTCGCTCGACGATTTCAGAAGATCGAGATTGGAGAGCCGACCGTCGATGAGACCGTCGAGATCCTCAACGGCCTGAAGAGCTATTACGAAGAGCATCACGGGGTGCGGTATACCTCTGAAGCCCTGCGCGTGGCTGCCGAATTGTCTGCTAAGTACCTCCACGACCGGTTTCTCCCGGACAAGGCGATAGACGTGATGGATGAATCCGGCGCAGCCGTGAAATTATTGCCTGAGGCGGAGCGGCCGGAAACGATCACGCCTAAGGAGGTGGAGCTGGTGGTGGCGCGCATGGCAAAGATTCCGCCGAAAACAGTGGCCGGTTCCGAGAAAGACCGGTTACGGGATCTGCATGGGGAGCTGCGTTCGGTAATCTTCGGGCAGGATCACGCCATCGACCAGATCGTCAACGCGATCAAGCTCTCTCGCTCCGGGCTCGGCCATCCGGACAAGCCGGTCGGCTCGTTCCTCTTCTCGGGGCCGACGGGTGTCGGTAAGACGGAGCTTGCCAAGCAACTCGCCGTCGCGTTGGGCGTGGAATTCTTGCGCTTTGATATGAGCGAGTACGCAGAGTCGCATACCGTCTCGCGACTGATCGGCGCGCCTCCGGGGTACGTTGGCTTTGACCAGGGGGGACTGTTGACCGATGCGATCAACAAGACTCCCTACGCCGTGCTGGTGCTCGATGAGATCGAGAAGGCTCACCCGAATCTCTTCAACATCCTGCTGCAGGTGATGGACCATGCCACCCTGACGGATAACAACGGAAAGAAGGCAGACTTCCGCAACGTGATCCTCATCATGACAACTAATGCAGGTGCTCGTGAGCTGGGCGAAGCAGGGATCGGTTTTCAGAAAGAGGCTGGCCGGGGAAAGGGAAGAGGGGCTATCGAGCGCACATTCAGTCCGGAATTCCGCAACCGGCTCGACGCCTGGATCGCCTTCGATCCCCTCAGCTTTGAGGTCATCGAACGGGTGGTCGATAAGTTCATTAATGAGCTTAACGCGCAGCTCGCGGAAAAGAATGTCACAATCAAGCTGACGGACCCGGCCAGGGCTTGGCTGGCGAAACATGGTTACGAAAGGCTCTACGGGGCGCGGCCCATGGCGCGTCTGATCCAGACCAAGATTAAAGCCCCGCTGGCGGAAGAGCTTTTGTTCGGTAGGACGCAGGAAGGCGGAGTAGTGTTGATCGACGAAAAGGACGACGATCTACTGTTACGCTTCCCAGCCTAACAAGGGTGTAACGCGCAAATCTCTTTGGCGATGGTTTGGTACGTGAAAAGCGTATTCCGCTCTGGTCTCCTTAAGATATGGCTCTGATACGCTTTCCAGATCCCAGATATGCCGCTTTCGAGGGCATTGTGACGATTGGGGGCAGCTTGAACACGATCAATCTGCTCAGTGCCTATCGTCAGGGAATCTTTCCGTGGCCGATGGATGGATGGCCTTTGACCTGGTTCTGCCCGGAAGAAAGGGCCATTCTGGAATTCAAGGATCTGCATGTTCCGCGAAGCCTGGCGAAGGCGGGAAGGCGTGCGCCGTTCCGGTTTACTATTGATCAGGATTTCAGCGCGGTCATCCTCGCCTGTGCAAGGGCAAAACGCAAGGGTGAAGATGGGACCTGGATCACGCCGGAGATGATTCGCGCCTATTGTGAGCTTCACCGGAACGGTTACGCGCACAGCGTCGAAGCCTGGGAGGGTGAAACCCTGGTCGGCGGGCTCTACGGTGTTGACCCGGACAGCTCATTTGCCGGCGAAAGCATGTTTTTCTATCGCCCGAACGCGTCGAAACTGGCGCTGCTCTATCTGATCGAGCACCTCGCGGGAAGAGGACTGGACTGGATTGATATTCAGATGATGACGCCGCACATGGCGGCGCTCGGCGCAAAGCTCATCGGCCGCGACGAGTTTCTGGAAAAACTTGCCGAGACTCGCGCCCGAAAGCTTGATCTATTTGGAAACCGGGGCCATGCGGAACAGGAATCTAAATGGGATTTGTCATAAGAGGACGCGGAAGAAAAGGGGATCACGAATAAATCCCTGTTTACCTCGTCTGCGCCGCCGCGGCATCCTCCGCGGTGAGTTACCCTCAATCAGCGCCCAACCGATTTCTAATCTCGCCTCAAGGATTTGGCGATAATTCAGAAGCAAAGTTTACCGGCCGAAAAGAGATATACACCTGCCTGCTACCTGTGATACGATGTTCCACATTTGAAACACCGGCCTAGCTTCTGACCGCCCGAGCGAATCGAGTCTTGGGCTGATCAAAGATAGAGCAAGAGAAAACGAGGATCAAAAGTCATGTCGTTCAACAAGATTATTGTTGTCGGGAACCTCGGTCGCGACCCCGAGATGCGATACACGCCGCAGGGTACGGCGGTCTGTACTTTCAGTATCGCCAGCAACGAGCGCCGCAAGGATCGGGCGGGCGAGCAGCAGGATATCACTACGTGGTTCAGAGTCACGGTCTGGGGCAAGCAGGCGGAAAGCGTCTCCAAATACCTGATTAAGGGTCGAAGCGTGTATGTCGAGGGAAGGTTACACCTTGAGGAGTGGACCGACCGGGAAGGGAAGCCGCGCTATACGCTGGAAATTAACGCGTCGGACGTGCGTTTCATCGACAGCGGCGATCGAGAGGGTATCCCGGTCAGGCAGCTTGATCAGGACAGGGACCAGGGCCCGGCGCGGGTGGCCGGTGGTCGCGTTCCACTCCGGCAAGCAGAGATGGAAGAAGATGCGATCCCGTTCTAGGGTTTGAATCCGAAGCGTTGATGGATAAGAACCTGCGGATCAAGCGGCCGGATGGCCTCTGTCAAGACCAGGCAGCCGGCGGCCGCGTGGGCAATTGCTGCCACCCCACCGGCATCGCCCCGCTCGAAGTTGACGGGGGTCTTGGTGTAATCTCAAGGCGGGATGAGCTCGACACAAGTTGTACTGCGATTCGATTCAGGGACGCTTCTGCTCGATAGCGCTCTCCAATCATTTACCGCGCCGCCGCCTTTCCGGTGGGATGAGAGGGTGATGCGCTGGCGCGCCCCGGCATGGGCCTACCGCCACATCGTCAAAGAGTTAATTCGCCGGCAGACGGCTTACGAAGACCGGGCGCGCGCTTATCAACAGTTTGACTTCCCCACCAAGCTGCTGGTCGAGCCGAGACCCTACCAGCAGCAGGCGATCGAAGAATGGCGGCGCAGCAGCCGTTGCGGTGTTGTCATCCTCCCGACCGGCGCCGGCAAGAGCCTGGTGGCGCAGATAGCTATCGAACAGACCAAGCGCTCCACGCTGGTGGTTGTGCCGACCATCGACCTGATGAACCAATGGTATGACCTGCTCCTCTCCTGCTTTCAGGCCGAAGTGGGCTTAATCGGTGGCGGGTACTTCGAGTTGGGGGCGCTCACCGTCACAACTTACGCCTCGGCGTTCCGCTTTATGGAGCGATTGGGCAATCAATTCGGCCTCATCATCTTCGACGAATGCCACCACCTTCCGAGCAGCATCTACCGCTACGCCGCCGAGATGGCGATCGCCCCGTTTCGGCTCGGTCTCACGGCCACGCCGGAGCGCACCGATGGCGCAGACCACCTGCTCGAGCAATTGATCGGCCCGATCGTCTACCGGCGCGAGGCGCAGGAACTGGCCGGTGAGTATCTGGCCGATTACAGTGTGGTGCGCATCAACGTCGAATTGAGCCGCGAGGAGCGCGCTGCCTACGAACGGGAAAGGAATATCTTCCGGCGATTTCTTGACGAGAAGAGAATCTCTCTGAGCAGCCTGGACGGATGGCGCATGTTCATTGCCGCCAGCGCGCGGAGCGAAGCCGGCCGGAGGGCGATGCTTGCCTATCGCGAATCGAAACGCGTGGCGCTCGGCACTGACGCCAAGCTGCGGGTTCTGACCGAATTGCTTCAGCGCCACAAAAAAGACCGGGTGCTGATCTTCACCGCCGAGAACGAAATGGTCTACCGCATCTCGGAACAATTCTTTATTCCGGCCATCACTCACGAGACGGGGATCAAAGAGCGACGCCAGTGGCTGGAAGCTTTCAATAAAGGGGATGTCCTGGCGCTGGCTACTTCGAAGGTGCTCAACGAGGGTGTTAACATCCCCGAGGCATCGGTAGCGATCGTCTTGTCGGGGTCAGGCTCCTCCCGCGAGCACATCCAGCGGCTCGGGCGGATATTGCGCAAGCAGCCCGGTAAGGAGGCGACCCTGTACGAAGTGGTCACAAGAGACACTACCGAGGAGCGCATCAGCGAGCGGCGGAGCGGCGGCGAGCAGTTTCGCGAGATCAGATACCAGCGGGAAGAACAGGGATTCCTGAGGTGATGGTTGGATGCTGACGGCCGATCTGGCGCAAAGCTGGCAGCGCGGGGGACGTACCGGGCCGCGCTATATTGACACGGAAGACCCGGATTACCTGCGTGACGCGGCCGAACTGATCCGCCTGTTTGGCGCTCACGAGGGGCGCGCCCGCGCCGAGCTGGAACTCGCGCTCGAGGAATACGTTGGCCTCGGCACGGACTACAAGATCCTGCGCGGCTTTATCAAGCTCCTGATGGACCGTTGCGTTTTTGAGACCTCCAGCCCGACCGATCCGGTTGAGATACGCCGCGCGTTGTTTCTCAAGGCACGCCAGTATCATCCGGTGATCGACAAGGGCAGCGTCCGCGCCGAAGTCGTCAATGACGCCGCCAGGGAACTCGGATGCGCGCCCGAAGTTGTGCTCGGGGGTCTTTATGCCGATCTGCCGGAGAATCAAAAGCTGATTGAGTTTGATCGATTAACTGACAGGGAATTGCTCGACCTGTATAACCTGGCACAGGCGCAGGCATTGCTTTACCGCTGCGTGGAAATGCATCTGTGGGTCGAGCCGCAGAACCCGGAGGGCTATCGAGAATTGTTCGGCGCGATTAAAGCGTATCGCTTGATCCATACCATCAAGGGCAGCTCGGCCAAAGGCTATGAGATTCGGCTCGACGGACCCGTCTCGATGTTTCACCGCTCGCAGAAGTACGGCGTCCAGATGGCGGTATTTCTACCCGCGCTCCTGCTCTGCCGGGGGTGGAGAATGCGTGCCGAGATCACTGCCAAGCCGGGCAGCGGCAGCGCATTCTTTGAAATGAACAGTAACCAGGATCGGTTGCGCTCTCACTACCTCAGCGCAATGCCGTACGACAATCCTGTCTTAGAGAAGCTCGCGGAGAGCTGGGCCGGATACGCGAGCCCATGGGTGCTGGAGCGCAGTAGTGAGGTCATCGATTTGGGAGAAAGCGCCTTCATCCCCGATTTTGTGATCAGACATCCGGATGGAAAGGAGGTTTACCTGGAAGTCCTGGGCTTCTGGACGCCACGGCATCTACACCAGCGATTGAAAGAGTTCGAGCATGCGGGGATCAGGAATTTTATCGTGGCGGCCTGGGACGAATTGCGAGGCAGCCGCGACCCGCTCACAAAAGTTCCGGCGCATACGATTATCTTTAAGAGGAATCTTGATCCGGCCGCTATTGAGCAGTTCATCGATAAGCTGATTTCTGAAGGGTATTAGTTTTCCAATAGTCAGTATTTTCATGCATTACAACATCAAACAGCTTTACACACCACCGCTGGAGATTTACGAGTTTAATGAAAGGGCTTTGATCATCGATACAGAGACCATCGGCTCAGGGCCGACTGTTGAGATCATCGAGATCGCAATCGGAGATGTCGCCGGTAACGTAGTTTACGAGACTTTGGTGCATCCGACCTTCCACCCGTTGCCGATGCCGTCGAAGATCCACCGCTTCGGCAAGTCAGAGTTTATCAATGCCCCGTACTGGACAGACATCTGGCCCAAAATCTCGTCGCTGATTGATGGGAAACTGCTCGTTGCCTACAACGCAGCGTTTGACCGGCGGGCGCTGGCCGCCACATGCTTCCGCCATCAGCAGACCTCTTCCGAGAGAGGCTGGCGATGCGCTTTGCAACTGGTCAAAAAAGCCATGGGAATAAGGAAGTCGCCGACGCTCAACGAAGCCTGTGCGTATTTTGGCCTGGCGGGTGGGAATCACCGTGCCGGTCGAGACGTGCAGGCCACCTATCATCTGCTCAAGGCTCTGGCAGCACCGAGGGTTTAAGAAGAAGCGAAGAAATTAACGGGCTTTCTCCGTGTCCTCGGCGGTGAATATTCGTTGACCATAGACTCGGCTTATATGTTAACCGCAATCAGGGAGCTTGATGCGCAAAAAGTTGGGGCCTGGGAGGCTGACAAGGCCGACAAGCCCTTCCGCTGCTTTTGCTGCCGGGAGATCGTGATACTCAGGAAAGGAGGGGTCAGGGCGGCCCACTTCGCACACCAGCCGCCGGTCACCTGTGAATACGGGACCGGTGAATCTGAAGAACACCGGCGGTGCAAGATTGCCATTTATGAAAGCCTTGCCAATCACCCGCGGGTCAGCAAGTGCGAGATCGAGCGAAATCTGGGGACGGTGAGGCCCGACGTGAGCGCCTATATCAGTGGCGCCCCGGTGGCCATCGAGGTACAGTTGAGCAGTCTCTCGCTTGCCAAAATCAGATACCGGACGGCCGAGTATGCGCGGAAGGGTATCTACGTACTGTGGCTTCCACTTTATACGCAAGTGTTGAGGCAGGATCTGTACCACCCGCGCCCGTGGGAGTGCTGGCTTCACGCGGCCTATTTCGGGAGGGTCTATTACTGGCTGGAAGGGCTGAAGATCATGCCCGTACATTTCCGAGATTATTACACGACCGTGCAGGGCCGCACCCGCGACTATCAGAAGCTTTCGCGCCGGAAGGTTCCGATCGATGGAGAAACAACGATTCTCACCGATGATTACAGGCCGGTGCAGAGGGAAGCGTGGTCGAGCGACTACATCTCAATCCCTCAGTCGAGACTCCTGATGGATACGCGGCCCTGCTGGTACTAGAGCAGGATTCAGCAGAGCCGCGACCAAAAACTTGAACCGCAGAGGACGCCGCAGGACGCGGAGGAAAGACACAGGAAACAGAGAAGAAGCAGCATAGGTCCAGCCGGAGTCGAATCTTGCAAGGCTGTTATGATGAGGCATGACTCTCCTCGCGCCTCAGCCATGTTTCCAGCACCGCCAGCACATACCGCTTCTCCTCGTCATCGAGCGCCCGCCCTTTGGGAATTCCATGCCATTTCTCCAGGCAGCCGCGGCAGCACGTCGCCGTCGCGTGCTGGGCCACAAACGCCGGGTGGTTGCGCATCGGAGTTTGTTTCCCGTCGTTGGCCGGGTGCGCCGGCGCCAGTCGCTTCTCGACAAAGTCAGCCGCGTGTTCGAGAATGACAGGAAGCCCCTTACGGCGAAGATAATCACGCTCCTGATGGCGCAAATGGAACCGGCGGCGAAACGCCGATTGGCTCAGGGCAGCGAAGATCTCATTTAAATCTCGCATCGTGTGCTTTCTTACGGGCCACCGGCGGCTTGACCCACAATGTCAGGCGACGAACAATTGTTTACCAACCGCGCTGAATATCCCAGCGAGCAACAAGGCGGTCGCCTTCCAGCACGTGATAGTGCGAGTGCTGAGCGGCCGTCAGGCAGGAGTGATTCGCCAGCACACGCACACGCGTCCCCACCTTGAGCTGGTCAAACACCTTTTCATCAGTAGTGATCACCTGACCGTGCTCCTGCGACAGCGACTCGACTCGTAGCCCCAGGTCATTTCCCGATAAATCGAGCACCCGTCCGTAGCCACAGGTCGGATCAAACTCTATCGCGCCGAGATCCTTAGAGAGCGCGATCGCGCCAGCATCGATGACGACTTTGCGGCGGCGGCGGTCTCTATGCACAACGGCTGCGAGCACCGTCAGGGCGCAGTCCTCCATCCGACAACTGCCGAGGGTGGCCTGGAAGGCGTCGAAGAAGATGTAGTTGCCCGGCCGCACCTCATCAACCCCGCGCAGGTGATCAATGGCTGCGATCGTCGGCGTCGAGCCGATGCTGATTGTCGGAACAGGGATGCCGTCCGCGCGCAGTCTGGCGGCAAACCCGATCATCAGGTCTCGCTCGTGCTGCGCCGTCGCGAGCAGTTCGTCCTTTGAACGGCAGTGATAGGAATGACCGGCATGCGTCAGAATCCCGGCGAAGCGAAGGTTGGGCGAAGCGGTGATCTTCCGCGGAATCTCGAGCGCCTCTTCGGTGTCGGGCTCGACCCCGCAGCGGTGATAACCGCAATCAACTTTTAAGAAAAGGTCGATTATGACTCCCCCGGCACGCGCGGCCTCGTCAAGCCGGGGTGGCATCTCGGGATCATCCGTGATCAGCGCCAGCCTCACATCTCTTTTGGCGAGAGTGACAGCCTCCTCGAACTTACCGGGCTCAATCGGCACGGCATAAGTGATGTCGTTGAAGCCATGCGCCGCGAAGGCACGCGCCTCGGCCAGGGTCGAAACGGTGATTGCGCCCGAGTGACCCTTTGCCTGGATGCGTGCCACCTCGACGCATTTATGAGTCTTGACGTGGGGGCGAAGATTTGCCCCGAAGCTGCGCACGCGCTGCCCGATTCGCTCCGCGTTGCGCTCTACTCGCTCAATATCCAGGACGAGAGAGGGGGTTTTAAGCGTTCGGAGATCCATATCAGTTAACGAGACGATTGTGATATGTACCTGTTTCTTAGTAATCGACAAATGAAATCCGCGATGTTGCCGGCGCCGTTCGGTACGCCGCGTTGAAGTCGCGGCATCGACAGAAGTTTTGTTAGGTGTGATAACCAATCACCGCTTTCAAATTCCGCTTCCCTGATCTCTAAGCCGCGCATGTAACCATCAATATAGTCCGCCAGTATCTTTGACTCACGAAAACCCCGGCGCTTCACGTACCCGAAGGCGACGCCTGCGTAATAAACCTCTGCCATTGTGCTGTAGCCGATTTTTCCCACAACCGCATCGCAGGCGTTGACCAGGTCCGGGTGAAAGAAGTCGGAGGAATATGGCAATAAAATCAGATTGTTCCGAACGTCTAGCGTTTGGCCGGCACCCGGTATGACAAAAGTAATATGACGCTGGCTTTCCAGCCGGCTCAAAAACGAGTGTTGCGCGGGAATCCCTCCCATGGTGATAATAACGACCTTTACATTTTCGGCCACCCCTAATTCGTCTCGAATCCGGTCGGGGGATTTTCTTACCCTCCGGCTTACCGGCGACGTCCTGAGATCGGCGTCGCGGTAGCGACAGACGGGCTCGGTTTGCACGTGATAATCTGCTTTTTCGAACAGTCCTTTGAAATAGTCGATATATTTGCTTAATCGGGTGTCCTCGTTGACGTAGCCTTCATAGATCCCGTCCCAGGTAAAGTTCTCGACCAGCATGGAGGTGATGCCTGCCTGGCGGGCCACCTCGATCCCCATCGGCGCAATATCGCAGACCACTAACTCACATTCTAATTCCCGGACCAACCCGGCCAGACTATTAATCAGGGAATGATCAAACGGCAGAAAGCTATTGAGGCGTGACAACGTCTCAGGGATATCGACAACGAGCGGCGTCTTTTGCGCCAGTCCAACGTCTGTTAATAGGGGATGGTAGCTGAAAGCAAAGGAAAGTGACTCCTCAAAAAACCAGCGAGGCACCCGGGTGAAAATCTCAAAAAGGATTGATCGATCAATTTCATGGGCCGCTGCCATGACCGCGCATGCCCTTGCGGCATGACCGAAACCGTGTGGGGAAACGAAGTAGGCGATGCGCCGCCCTTTCGACTGAGTTGTCATAGGTAGACGATAACTTGATCCTACCCTCAAATCCAAATCTCAGACTGACGAAGCCATTCGCAAGCGGAGCAGCAGATCATTAAGCACAGGCTTAGCGGAAGGAGATTCAGGTAGAGCGCTGGCCTGATGTGCGTCCTCCAGTGCGCGGCGCAGTCGCTCATATTCCTTCTTATAGAAGAGCATATCAGTGTCTTTGAGGCTCGCTTTCTCCGGCCCGGCGAGTTTACGGGCGACGAGGTCTTCAACGTAGCCGAGCTTAAACGCTTCGTTCAACCGGAGGATGTTCGATTCCACACGGCCGGTCCGCATCAGGTGTATGCCTGTCAGGAGCACCCGATAAACATAGAGTAGAGGTTTCACCCGGCGTGGCCGCTCCTTCTCGAAGAGCTTCCATTGGGTCTCGGCAAAGCCGAAGTAGTGGTGGGAGTGGTGGCGAGTGAGACACCCGCGGGCGATCTCTTTCAACTCCTCATGCTCGGGCGTGGTGTTGAGCACCAACGGCGAATAGAGCTGCTCCAGAACATAACCGTTCTTCTTCAGCAGAAGTCCGAAAAACTTCTTGATATCATGGGTCACCAGATCAATCTCCAACCCCTCGCGTATGGCAGAGACTTCGACGGTGTCGCGACCATGATCGAGACCGACGGCCTCCCGCACCGGTAAGACGTGGATGCCGCGCAGGTCATAGTCTGAATCCGGAGAAGGGAAGCCGTAAAGATGCGCGCCGCTAATGGTCACAAAAAGCAGCGGGTAAGGCTGATCAGATACGACTCTTTGCAATCGTTCATCTATGAGGCTCACGGTTAATCTCTTACACCATCTGCCGACGTGCCCTGATCAGGAAAGCGTTGGCTTGCTCATAATCTGGGCGCGCGGGCAAACGAGTCTGGGACAGCGCCTGGTCAAAGTCCTGATGCAGTTCCAGTCGCCATGCGTTGACCTCGTCCCAGGGAATCTCCCCCCGGCGGATGGCCAGCAGCCTCTCGCGGTAATCGTCAACGCGTACCGGCACGTAGCCTTCTTTCAATGCGGTGACTCCCGATAAAAGGAGTCGGATGAGGTGCATGGCATGCTTCCACTTGATCGTTCCCTGGCTGCGCAAATCTTGTTCCAGCTTCTTGAACTGTGACATCACATAGCCATTATAGGTCTGATAGATGAGCCGGGAGAGGAATATGGACCGCCGCGCCAGCAGTTCTTCGGCCAGCGGCGTTGCCATCTCGACCAATGGCGTATAGAGGCACTCCAGTACGTTAGGATTTGCTTTGAGGGCGAGGATCAGAAACTTTCGTAGCTCCCAATAACACTCCTCGGTCCCTTTATTCTCTAATTGTTCGGGCACGCCGCCCAAGGACCATTGCATATCGGCCGGAGGTAGATAAATGCCCCGGCGGTCGGTGTCGGAGCCGGCTTCATCCAAACCGTAGGCGCGCGAACCTACCACGCAGCGGTAGATCACGTTGCGATAAAAATCGAAACTATCCCCCGCTTCATTTTCCAGACCTACGATCTCATTCTGGTGATGTTTGCGTATGGTGATCTCTTCCCGGCGGAGTGGGGCCTCAAATCCATTGGGAAACCGCACACGGTAAGAATGGAAGGGATCAACAGGGGCTTTAATAACTACGCCGACTGCTCCAGGCGGGCACACCCGTTCGCCGGCAGGCGTCATGATCTCCACAAGAGTCACGACCTGTGTGCCAACTGGAATAAGCAAGTTGTAATTGGATACTTGTTTCTCGGAAACGAACAGGACGAGGTCGCCCGCCGCCCGGCGCTTATTGAGCAAGGCAAGCGGAGCGCTGCAGTTCGTTCCTCCGCCGCCAACCGAGGCTAACTTGGCGGCGTTGGTCATGACGCTGTCGCGAGCATTCAAGCGTACGTTCACCACGGAGTGCTCGAAGGGAAGGACCTCGGCGCTTCCGTTCTTGCGCAGGACAGCGGCGGCGACAAGGGCTGCCACGTCAATGCAGCGAACCGCGGTCGTCGCCCCTTTGCGGTAGCCCGTGGCAGGCGAAGACATCGAACCCGACACGTCCGGGCAGACATACACCTTGCCGGGAATCTCCGGCACGTTCGAGATGGCAATCTCCATCGCATCCTGAAGCGCATCACGAACAACAGCGGGCACACGCTCGTCGGCCATCATATAGGCCGCCATCAACTGGTACGGGAACACGCGTGCCTTCGCGATCGCCTGCGGGTCGCGCAGGCGATTGGCGATCAACTCGGTCATTCCCGGTTCGTCAAAGATGCCGTGGCGCGCAAACGTGTTCAGATTCATACGCGTCATCTGCCACGGAGCGTGGCGAGCAACCATCGTCCACTCCGGTGTTCCCAGATCCAGCGCGGTCAGCATCTGGAAGGGAATATCCGGCAGCACTGAGCGGTCGCCGGCCTTGAATGTCTCGAAGCTGCGGACGACTTCCGGGAGAGCATCCCGGTCGTGCTCGCGCCCGACGAAGTATCCGTAGAGCGCTTCGCGGCCCGGCGTCTTTGGCTTCGGGTGGACCATCTTGATGATGTCGGCAAAAGATGGGCTCTGACCGACGGAAGCCTTGAAGAGCGAGTCTTCATCGTGACGGTCCAGCCATTCGCGGATCAAACGCTTCGGCGCCGTGCCGAGCGACTTGCGGCCCGTCACGCCTGAGCGCATGATCTGGACGAAGTTGCGCAGCATCTTTCCGTTGTCGATGACGCGCGGAAAGATTGCTTCGAGCGATGCGCGATCCCTCACAGACAACACGGCGCAGAGTAGTGCCGGCATGTCCTTCATAAGTCCACGCTCGCGGCAGAAGACCGCCGTGCGCGCGATGAACTCGGGCTCAATGTCCTTGCACAGCTCAAGCACCTTCGCCAACTGATCACCGGCGTTCGCATAGAAGGTAGAGTTAAGGCAGCCCGTCGCAGCATACTGCGCCAGTGCGTGCTTCGGATCGAGCGCATAAGCCGGAGCGTGCTCCTCATTGACAGCGTCTGCTGCCGGGATCAACCGGCCGACAAGCGACTTGAAGAGATTCTTATTTGCCATTGCTGGTTACCTCCTACCGGACAAAACATCTGCCTTCTGGCAGCTTCTGAAGGCCGTGCCTTCAATCTTTTGTTTGAGCTGAAATACCTTGAGTGAAATGGAGAGGAAAGAATTGGCTGCGGGAGAAGGATTCAAACCTTCAATCTTCGGATTCAAAGTCCGCCGCGTTATCAATTACGCCATCCCGCATTAAAGAGCATCGGGGCAGTGGGATTTGAACCCACAACCTTGCGGTAATCGGCCGCTACACCGCTTATAAGGCGGCTGCTCTACCGTTGAGCTATGCCCCGAAGACACCCGGATGGCAGTCAATATTGGAGTCGAGCAACTCAGGGCCTATTCAGAGGCTGGCGAACAAATCCTCTTCGGCACGGACGTGGGCTATACCGACTACTTCGACACCGCCGAAGAGCTCACGCTGATGGCGCACGCCCGTTTGAGCTACCAGCAGATTCTCGCTTCGCTGACCACGAATCCCGCCGGGCGTTTCGGATACTCGCGACTGGCGGGCCACATCGGGAAGGGCATGCAGGCCGATCTGGTCGTGCTGGACGGCGATCCGGCCAGGGACGTGACCGCCTTCTCGAAAGTCCACTACACGATCCGCGGCGGGAAGGTGATCTACGCGAAGCGATAAACCGCCGGGGCGAAGAATGACCGGTTGAGAGGGCGCCGTTCTATTGGTGGCGTCTTGTTGCTGTCGGCTCCAACGCGTTCTGCGGACAGAGCTCGTCACTACTGCACAGGTGGTCATGAAGCTTTCTTCTTCAGAACTCTTGAATGGTGATGGTCGCGGAGTCAGGGATTAAACCTGAATCTCTCGATTATTGGTCGATTGCTCTAATCCATTGAGCTACACCGCGAGAAGTTGGTTGACCCGACGGGGCTCAAACCCGCACCCCTCGGCTTAAAGGGCCGTTGCTCTGTCCCTCGAGCTCCGGGTCAATGAGAATGGCTCCAGCGGAAGGATTCGAACCTTCGATAGTCGCATTAACAGTGCGATGCCTTCCCTCTTGGCTATGCTGGAATAATAGTTGGTTGCGGGCTGAGGATTAGAATAATGCAACGCCTTTCCCCTTAGCAATGTTGGCCAAGCCGACTATCGTTACATCGAGACCGCCCAAGTGAAGCCCGTGCAGAGATGGAGGCGGCGTGTTGATTACTAACGAGGAGGTTCAGAGAGCATGCCAAAGTCAGCACACCACTTGAGAGCTAATCCACAAATTAAGGTGAAGCCTTCGGACGGTATACACCAAAAGCCGGCTACTCCAGAATGAATTTGCCAATTCATCTTGCGGTACTCTGTCCGGTAATATTCAAGAAGTCCTACACCCAAATCAGCTTCAATCTCAGTACCATACAAGCGATCAGCCTCTTCAATATCAACAGAGAGATCAGAACTGCCAGTCCAGCGTTTTGGATGTTCAGCTTTGGCAGGATTCTTTTTAAGCGGCCAAAGAGTTCGCCGAGTTTAAGTACAGGACAAAAGCCTGCAAAGCCTTTGAAAAGCAACTCGCTCCGGCAAGTAATCCTGATTGCATAATATGCGCCGTAAGTAATCGAACCCATGCCGAAAAAGACTTTTCGCCAAGCGACCATGTTTCTTGATCTTGATGGGGTTGGCGCGTGCCAACCATTCACCCGCAAGGTATGCCCCATTCCGGCGACGTGCGCTCGTAGCGATCAGTGCGTCGAGCACCATTCGCTGCTTCGCTTCAGGTTTTAAGCGCGGCGCTTTACCTCTGGCCTTTCTGCGTCGACCTTGCGCCAGCCAGTAGAGGACTTTGCTTGCGAGCATCCAATCATCAAAGTTTGGAGCGATCAACGATCTGTCTTTTTCGTATGCGCGTCGCACCGCCTCGTAACGTTTGCGCTCGGACTCATCCGTTGCCCCAGCAATTAACTCTAACAGCACTACGGCGGAAAAAAGAAGGTTGTCAGGAAGCTCCGACAACTTTCTCGAAATAACAACCGATGTATAAGGTGTAGTACGGCATCAGGAAGCTTTGCGACGATGCCGATTCTCATACGTCGTTTGAAAAGCCCGCAGGGTCAGAGCTTTTCTGGCAGCGAGGCGCTTTGACTTCTGCTTAGCGGTTTTCTTTGTCGTCAACTTGTGTAGATACTAATACCGCAAACCAGTGAGTCTTTGTAAGGTGGCATTTATCGTAAAACAATCGCCGGTCGATTCTTTACCGTACCGTTGGCTTGCGGGACCGGCGTGAGAACCACGTCACCTTCCTTCATATTCGGGATTTGCCTCTCTGATTGAGTCTATTGAGTACTCCTCCTCGGCCTCATCATACGCTGCCTCTAACCCTCTCTCCGATAAGTTCAGCCACGATTCACGTTCCGCGTCCCGGTTCGGCAAGATGGTCATGATCAACTTAGTATTCGGCTCTAACTCAACGGGCTCGTCCAACAGGATACGCTCACCGTCAAAATGAGCAGGGACAGAGATGCTATCCATTACCATACCTCTTCAAGGTATTTTATACCCTTTGCTATCCTTACCAAACACTCAAGCATTTAGACGCATATACCCTTCTTCCTCGACATGGCTGCGGCGACGGGACTTGAACCCGTAACTTCTCGCTTACAGGACGGGCGCTCTGGCCTGATTTTGAGCTACACCGCAGAAAAATTGTTGGTAGACCGGGAGAGATTCGAACTCTCACAAAAAGTGTGCAGGACTTTTATGCTGCCAGTTACATCACCAGCCCAAAGATTCAATTGTATGAGTTACAAGTCAGGCCACACTATCATTGCGTCATGTGATGCGAGTTTGACCAGGGAGGCTTCCGCTCCCGGTACTGTAGTGGACGCTTCCCTGATCGGTATGGCTGTGGGTGGAATCGAACCGCCGGCCTTCCGTTTATGAGACGGATGCTCTCGCCGCCTGAGCTACACAGCCGCAGGAGTGGAGGCCCGCGGAGGAATTGAACCTCTTGCCTTCCGCCCGGCTCTGAGAGACAGTTTAGAAGACTGCCGCCGGGAACGCGGGCCACGGGTTGGAGGCGATGGAGAGATTCGAACTCTCAGCCACTCGATTACGGGTCGAGCGCTCTTACCATTTTGAGCTTCACCGCCGGAAGTGTGGTCGGGGCGTGAGGCCCTACGCCTCAAACTCCACGGTCCCAAGCAGTCGCGTTCTGCCAGGATGAGACACGCCCCGTTAACTTGATGCCCGAGGAGGGATTTGAACCCCCAACATCTGGTTTATAGGACCAGCGCTCTACGCAGATTGAGCTACCCAGGCGAATGGTGGTCGAGGTTGGCATCGCACCAACGTCTTCGCTTTTTCAAAGCGACGCTAATCTGTCTCAGCTACTCGACCTCGATTAAGAACGAGATGTGAATAAAGTAGGAGCACAGGGGGGGCGAGTGCGGGCCCGCCCCTCCTGGTTTACCGCCTTCGCACCTTCTCGGCGAGAAAGCGATCATCATGCGCGTCCAAAGACACGTACTTGCGCCACTCCGGTCGCGCTTCCGCATAGTGGCAGAGCACCACCGTCTCCAACTTCACGCGGAGCGCGGACTGTGAAGTCAGGAGCGGCATACGCGCTTCTTCCGGCGTCCGGTTGCCTTTGCGGTTGTTGCAAGTCAGACACGCCGCCACGACGTTGACCGGACTGTTATCTCCGCCGCGCGAACGCGGGAAGATGTGATCCAATGTCAGGTCGGCCGGACTCTTCTTACCGCCGCAGTATTGGCAGCGGTACTTGTCGCGGATGTAGATCCTGAGACGCTTCATCCCTGACGCCTCCCGGCGGCGGCGGACGTTGATGTAAGTGCGACGCCTGATCACGGACGGTACCGGATACTGATCACGCACCGTGTGAAGAACGCGATCGCCGTCCCACTCCTCGACCGTCACGGTGTCCTTAAACACCATGATCAACGCTCGCGCTACGCCGACGGTGCCGAGCGGTTCGTATGTTTGATTGAGCAGTAGTACTCGACCGTTGAGTGCCATTTACCCGGCACCTCCTTTCCTGATGTATGGCCGTTTGACCTGTAACGGCAAAGGAATTGGAGCATCCGGCGAGAATCGAACTCGCGCGTGATCAGTTTTGCGGACTGACGCCTTACCGTCTTGGCTACGGATGCGAAGTGGTGGAACCTGCGATGGGGTTTGAACCCATAATCTCACCGATACCAGCGGAGAGCTTTGGCCGACTTTAAGCTACGCAGGCAGACAATCTTGGAGCGACCGGCGGGCTTCGAACCCGCAACATCGAGTTTGGAAGACTCGCACTCTGCCAGTTGAGTTACAGTCGCGTGTGATTTGGCGCCCCCGGTAGGAATTGAACCCACAACCCGTACGTTCGAAGCGTACCGCTCTGATTCCGTTGAGCTACGGGGGCGAAGGGATTGGAGTGAGTGGCGAGATTTGAACTCGCAACCTCTTCGTTGGCAACGAAGCGCGCTACCCGTTGCGCCACACCCACAAAAATGGTCGGAGTGAGAAGATTTGAACTTCTGTCATCTTGCTCCCAAGGCAAGTGCCTGAGCCTCTAGGCTACACTCCGTTAAAATTGGTGCCTCCGGTGAGACTTGAACTCACGCCTGATGGATTAAGAGTCCACCGCTCTGCGCGGCTAAGCTACGGAGGCGAATGGCGGAACCGGCGGGACTTGAACCCGCGCTCTCTTGATTGACAATCAAGCGGCCACTCCAACTGGCCCGCGGTTCCTTAAGATGTTGGCGGCGCGTACCGGATTTGAACCGGTGATCGCCTGATTGAGGGTCAGGTGGCTTCGGCCTTTTGCCCAACGCGCCGTAAACTGGTCCGGGGAACGGGATTTGAACCCGTATCAGACCCTCCACAGGCGTGCGTTCTCAAGCCATTTGAACTATCCCCGGGGGTAAAACTTTGGCAGGGATGACGAGACTCGAACTCGCAAATCAGCTGATTGAAAATCAGCCCGCTTTCCATTTCGCGTTCATCCCCATGAATTGGTGCGCGTGGAGAGATTCGAACTCGTCACCGAGCTGGGTTTGAGCCAGCTGCCTCTGCCGGTTGGGCTACACGCGCCTTGAGAAAATAGGTTGGTGCTCGCGGAGGGATTCGAACCCACAGGACTGAAGGTTTAAGCTTCGGATGTCTACCGGTTGCATCACGCGAGCCTGTAAGAATTGGTGCTGTCGGAGGGACTCGAACCCTCAATCACACGGCTCTCAACCGTGCGCGTCTGCCCATTGCGCCACGACAGCAGAGAAATCATTGAAAATTAGTGCCGATGGAGGGATTCGAACCCACACTCTCTAGTGTCTGAAACTAGCGCCTCCTGCCAAATTGGGCTACATCGGCATGGTGAACCCGGCAGGACTTGAACCTGCGACCTGCCGTTTAGGAAACGGCCGTTCTTCTTCCGCTGAACTACGGGTCCCGCGAATGGCTACGGAGGTAGGAATCGAACCTACGCTGGCCTCTTTCAGAGAGAGGTGCCTTGCCGACTTGGCTACTCCGTAATAAACATGGTGGACCTGGCACGATTCGAACGTGCGAACCTCGACCTCCGCAGGGGCGCGCTCTGATTCCGCTGAGCTACAGGTCCAGAAATAGATGGCGGAGGCGGCAGGAGTCGAACCTGCACAGGAATCTTTCACCCGGCGATTTAGCAAACCGCTGCCATGACCGGTTAGGCGACGCCTCCCTAAGCATTAAAGATTGGCGGAGGGTGAGGGACTCGAACTCTCAAGCGCGCCGGGCGCGCGGTGGTTTTCGGGACCACGCCCTTTCCAGTTAGGGTTAACTCTCCGTGACGTGTTGGCAGGAGTGACAGGACTCGAACCTGTAACCGCCGATTCTGGAGACCGGTGCTCTCTATCCAGTTGAGCTACACTCCTGTAAATATTTTGCCGATGCATGGTGAAGGACTCGAACCTCCGAAAGCCCCGCAGGGCAACAGATTTACAGTCTGCCGCAATCGCCGCTCTGCCAACCATGCAAAAATTTGGTATATTAAAAAAACGATGAAGGCAGAGCGATGGGCGCCGTTTAGACACACTACGACGCACACTTCTGCCAAGGATGCGCTGCTTGGGACTCTGGTAAAGCACGAGCAGCACATCCGTGAAGACATCCCTGCCTTCATCACTCACACAAGGTATTTCAGTTATCAAACAACGAAAAGAGCGGGCTTTAAGCTTCCGAGGGAAGCAGCCCGCTCCAATCATTTCTCTTTGATTTTATTCGAGATATGGGAGCGGGAGCCGCTCCCGCTAAACTAAATCTGGACGTGACGACGATCTTTAATCGGTAGATTCGCTATCGATTCGGCATGTCTTTGCCCGAGTCCGACGCCCGTAAATGTATAGAAGGGTAATGAACTCAGACAATTGACAGACCTGACGCCGGGCATACCGGTGGACGGCCGCCATGGGGCTGCCATCACACCCTCCGGGCTCAAGATTCTGTTGGTCAGGTTCATCAACATAGAATGTTTATTACGTCCTTGGCGCGCTCTTTGTTCCATCTAAAAGCGCAACCCTGCATATATAACTCAGTCCTCAATGCGTGTCAAGATTTTTCTACAAAAATTTTTGCTCGGATGAAATTTGCCACCTACACGGCACTGTTTGGGCCACCACGTCGAAGCGCGCGCCGCCGCGGCGATCTCCAATGACAACGACAGCTTTCGGCTCTCAATCCCGGGGTCAGGTGTGCCGGTGCTTCAGAATAGGGAGCGAGCGTATAATCGTTGAGGAATCAGAAACATGGCCTCGCGAACTCAACCGGTACGTGCGCCGGGATTCCGTGGTGTATAAGACTATTAATGATCTAAGATTCGAGGAGAATATATTATGGAAAAAGCCACTTTTGCCGCCGGCTGTTTCTGGGGAGTAGAAGCTGCATTCCGGCAGGTTCAGGGAGTAAAGTCAACGACAGTCGGGTATACCGGGGGCTCCCTTGAAAACCCTACTTACAAGGACGTGTGTTCAGGAAGAACCGGCCACGCCGAAGCCGTCGAAGTCGAATACGACCCGTCCGTAGTTTCTTATGAGGAACTGCTGAGGGTGTTCTGGGAAAATCACGATCCGACGACGCTGAACCGGCAGGGGCCGGACATCGGCACGCAGTACCGGTCCGCGATCTTCTACCACACGCCGGAGCAGGAGGCCGCTGCCAGGGCCTCAAAAGAGAGGCTCGAGAGCAGCAGTCGCTACAGGAGCCGGATTGTGACGGAAATCAAACCGGCAACGCCGTTCTACCGGGCTGAGGAATATCACCAGCAGTATTTGGAAAAGCGTGGGCTGGCCCACTGCAACATATAAAGGGATCAAGCCCGCAGATTAAGTTGTTGCATCGGTGGAGTCTTTAAATTGAGCCCTGACAAGCGGCAGCACCGCGGCCCGCACCCGGCGGACAGCTCTTTATTCGGCCCGGACAGGGTTACGGTGCTTCGGCAGGCCACCTTCGACCTGTCGTGGCTGCTCACTCGCGGATACTCGGTGAAAGCCTCCGTCAAGATTGTTGGTGATCGCTACCACCTCACCGAGCGTCAATGCTTGGCCGTCTCACGGGCGGCCTGCGCCGATGCGAGCAGGGATTACAGGGCGGCGAATTGTTTAGCCCTCCGGCACGTTGAGAACGAATGTTTAATCGTCGATGGATTTAATCTGGTCATCACAGTAGAGGCGGCGCTCGGAGGAGGCGTACTCATCCTCTGCCGCGATGGCTGCGTGAGGGACTTATCGAGCGTTCATGGCTCATACCGGTCGGTGCGGGAAACTGAAAGGGCCATTCTTTTGATCGGGGAAGTCCTGGAAGCACTGCGACCCGGATCTGTGAAATGGCTTTTAGACCGGCCGGTATCTAATAGCGGGCGACTTGCGCAGAGAATAAATGACCTCTCCGTTGACCATCACTGGCCTTGGAGCGTCGAGGTCATGTTCAATCCGGACAAGGCCATCATCTCTTCAAATCAGATCGCCGTGACCTCTGATTCCTCGATTCTGGATGGGCCGGTCAGATGGGTTAATTTCAATTACCACTTAATAGTAGAGTATCTTCGAGAATCCTGGTTAATAGATTTAAGATAATGTCGGTAAGGGCTGAGAACTCTCGTCATCGCCTGCAATCATGATTACCCCGGAAACGCCGTCGCCGCATAATTCAAAGATGTCGTGTGGCTCACAGGCCGGCGAGATCGTTGGGCTTTGAGTATGAGCGATTCCGTTAAGCTTACCGGGTGGCTGACACCGGCCGAGGCCGAGGAGCAATACCCCGGCTATGCGCGTGGCGAAGCGCTAGTGGCTGAGACGCCGGAGCAACTCGATTCGTTCATTGAAGATCGACTCGGTTTTTGCGACCTTCGCGCGATAGATATTGTTTCGATCATCCGCGTTCGGAATGAGCGCGCGGAACACGGGCGTTACCGCGCCTACCTCTACATATACGATGCCGATACCGGTCACTACACTTTTCTATGACCGGAACGGCAGAAACAGACAGGCATGAAAGTAACTCGAAGCTTTGCCAGCGACAACAATGCGGGAGTTCATCCTGAGATCATGAAGGCCATTCGCTCGGCTAACAGCGGGCACGTGGTGGCTTACGGGGATGATCCATATACCGAGAAAGCCGTCGCCAGATTTAAGGAGCACTTTGGCCGGCAGATAGAGGTCTATTTTGTCTTCGGCGGCACGGGGGCCAACGTCCTCGGACTGAAAACGGTGATGGACCCGTACAATGCTGTGGTCTGTGCTGAAACGGCCCACATCAACGTCGACGAGTGCGGCGCCCCGGAAAACTTTATCGGCTGTAAGCTGCTCCCGGTTCCCACGAAGGATGGAAAAATAAGCTTCGAACAGGTCAAGCCTCACCTCCACGGAATGGGAAACGAGCACCACGTCCAGCCGAAGGTGATCTCAATCTCACAGTCGACCGAAATGGGGACCGTTTATTCTCCTCAAGAGATCGAAGCACTGGCTAATTATACTCATCAGAATGGGATGCTGCTGCACATGGACGGGGCGAGAATAGCCAATGCGGCGGCCGGCCTCAACCTGCAGTTAAGAGGACTAACGGTTGACGCCGGGGTGGATATTCTCTCATTCGGCGGGGCCAAGAACGGGATGATGTACGGAGAGGCCGTCGTCTTCTTCGATCAGAGGCTGGCGAAGAATTTCAAGTACATACGTAAGCAGGGGATGCATCTTGCTTCGAAAATGAGATTCATTTCGGCGCAGTTTGAAACCCTTTTATCGAATGAGCTATGGCTTAAAAATGGGGCTCACGCCAATCGAATGGCTAAGCTTTTAGCCACCGAGGTCGAGAAGATACCCCGGATCAAGGTGACGCAGGCCGTCGAAGCTAACGCCGTCTTTGCCATCGTGCCGGAAAGGTATATTCCTGTCATCCAGGAGAAGTATTTCTTCTATGTATGGAACGAGGCCGTATCTGAGGTTCGCTTCATGACTTCATTCGATACGACCGAGGATGATATTAGAGAGTTTGTGAGCTTTATCAAGAAGGTGGTTAAATAGATCGAGTAGGTTAAGGCACCAAAACTCTTTAACGGCATTAACTATCTTCGCTAAAGGAGAATCAACATTGCCCCAGAGCCGTAAGAGACGAACCGGAAAGACCCGCAAGTCGTCCAGGAGCGCATTTTCACATAAGCATGGACCGCACAAAGGACGCGCCAACAAAAGGACCAGAATTATTGCGACTGTCCTGATCCTGGCATTAGTGGCGATTACCGGGCTGGCCTACCTGTTTGCGTACGGGAGCAGGAATTCAGCGGACGTGGTGACCACGCCGTCCGGGCTGAGGTACGTTGACATCGTCGAAGGGACAGGGGCAACTCCGAGGACCGGCCAGACCGTCTCGGTGCTTTACACGGGCACGCTCGAAGACGGGACTAAGTTCGATAGCTCGCTTGACCCGGGACACCCGTTTGAATTCCCGATCGGGCTCGGCAGGGTCATCAAAGGGTGGGACGAGGGCGTGAGGAGTATGAAGGTGGGTGGGAAAAGAAGGCTGATTATTCCTCCCGACCTTGGTTACGGCCCGGCCGGGCAACCCCCAAAAATTCCAGGTAACGCGACCCTCATCTTCGAAGTCGAACTCCTCGGTACCAAGTAAATGACGATCGTATCCGATCACGGTTCTAACAGAATAAGATTGCTATCAATCAAGATCTATTCATGACTGTGTTTCAGCCACCCAGCGCTGTGAACCGTCTGGAGAAATAGCGTGAAGGTTGTGGCGAGGGCCGGTAACATAGATGGTGCCGTCGGCTCCTATCGTCGGGGAACCGAGGGGGCCCTCGCCGACACGGTACTGCCAGAGTGGATGGCCGTCAGCTCGCGCAAAAGCGTAAAGCACTCCGTCGTTGCCTGCCTCATATACAGCTTCCTGCCCGACGGCGATCGGTGCAACACTCGGTTCAGGATAAGGCGCCGCTCTCTGCCAGAGTAGATGATTACTATCGAGCGCGAACAGAATAGTTCCACCCGCATTAGGCCCTGTCTGCTGAGTGGCCAGGCCAAATAGCTTACCCCCTGAGCGCGCTACTAAATAATCGATCCTAATATCATGCGTCGCCGCTGTGCCCATTCGAACTAGATCATCTGGGAGCGAATACGACCATTGCTCCGTTCCATCCGGACGTAAGGCACGGATGCGGCCGGCGGCGTCGGTAATATATATATCATTGTCAGCGGCCGCGCTCGGCGGCGCACTTAAAAGGGGATTCTTGGAGTGCGTTGCACAGCCGGCCAGGATAAGCACTGCGCCGGCCAGAAGTATCCTTGTCATTATGCTACGGACGAACAAAACACTATTCCCGTCAGAAGCCGTACGCATTAAAGCACAACAGGCCCTTCTACCCATAAGCCCCAGGACCGGGAGCTCCTACAGTATCACTATGAAATGTGGCTACTTTGATTGTCGCACAAAAAGTAGAAGTCCGGCCGGATAAGGCCCATACAGTCAGCACGGCAACCGTAAGCCCCTGAAAATATTGGGTTTCTACAGTCGATAAGGATCGCGCTTCGGCTTGGCGCGAGCGCGACTGTTTAGCGAAGCAGCTTATATTGGTAATTTCTGTCTGGGCCTCTATCTGTGATCGGGTTTTAATCGGATTTACGCGTTATGAGGTAGAAGCAGTGTTTGGCGGTACTAAAGGAGGTACAATTATGCAATTTTTCCACACGTCATCGAAGCAAGCTCTAGACAGAGCACAAGTTAATACGCCCGGGTCGGCGACTGTTCGAGCCAAATGGCCAACCCGTATCTTCGGCTGCTGGCACCTGAAGTTGAGTCGTCCCTTCACCCAAAACGGTGTCTCGCGTCGAACCTGTTTAGATTGTGGCGCTCACCGCCGGTTCAATTTAGATGAATGGAAGATGGTGGGACCTTATTATTATAGCGCGCCCTTATCGGTAGAAAGGGCCGAGGAGTCGCTTACGGTAAAAGCCCGCGGCGGGCATCCTGAAATGCTATCAATAATGGCTGGAACCGCCATCTACCAGACCAACTGATCGAAACTGTCTGGAATTCTTGCGCTACTAAATGAGGAGTCCTGAAACGAATCTAACCCGGAGGCCATTATGCGACGTCCACACTATTTATTGATGTTAATACTTTTACTCGCCGTCCCAACTGCTCACAGTTTAGCACTGCCGGTCTCTGCTGACGAGAATGATGCAGTGCTGGTACAAGGAAACCCGCCTCTGACAGAAGGGATGGTTAACCAACTCATAGAGCTTTTTGGGTGGATCCTGGACGGCAGGTTTACCCGTGAGCAGCGCGATCAGTTCGCGCAACAGTTAATCGCAGAGTGGAGAAGGGGTGACGGGGCCAGCATCAATAATTATGTAAATTTCATCAGGCTGCCGGCCCGGCTGCAGAATGCTACTGAGGAGCAGAAACGTAATCTACATGACAAGCTGCAGGCAGCATTACTTGATATATTTAGGAAGAGCCCCAATGATGAAATATCACGGCTCATGCTGGCCGTCTATCACGCGGGGCGTCCAGGGAACGCTCAAGACAGCAGTCGGGTCAGCGCGCAGGGAGCGGACAGGGAAGGTGAGAACCTCCGGGGCGGCGGAGTGCCCAACATTCTTGTGGGTAAGTGGGAGTACGGCACCGTCTCTTCCGTTACCTTTATGAACCCTGGCACCGGCTCTTACGCAGACCCGAGCGGCTTCCGGTATTCATACCAGATCTCCGCTGACGGACGATATATATATGCCGGCCTGTTGCAGTCGTCCCTATACAACTGCACAATGCGCGTCTTTAAATACAAAACGGGCGTTGTCTCTGTGCAAGGCTCGACGATTGTTTTTGCGCCAGACTCCTATGAGCTGAAGAGTGAAGACAACTGCCACCGCGATTTTAACTACGTGAAGCATCCCGCGCCGGAGAAAGAGATCTTCCGGTGGAGTATTGAGCGGGACAATTCCGGACAAAACCTCTGCTTTGAAAAACCGGACGGAAAACCATTCGGTTGTATGGCGCGGCAGTAGTGACGCGCGAAGCATCGGATGAGTACCACAGCGAGAGAGCAAGGCGGCATTCTAACAAGATTCGCTATGAAAAGCCTGTGATGGCTACCTTACAGCGCCGGCAACAATTATCGCCTCAGCTCGCCGAAATAGTGACGCAATTAGGGCAAGCGTCCCGGCGAGCTGAGGCGCTGTTTGAAGGTCTCAACATAGATCAGATGAGACAACCCCCCGGGCCGGATCAATGGTCTGTTGCCGAATGCCTTGCCCATCTCAGCTTAACGACCGAGACCTACCTCCCTGCCTTGGATGCGGCATATGAGAAGGCTCGCGAAGACGGCTTATTCGGAGAAGGACCGTTCGGAATGGACATCATGGGTCGGATGCTGCGATGGTTTCTTGAGCCGCCGCCAAAATTCAGGTTCAAAACGACGGCCGAGTTCCAACCTTTAAAGGCGGAGCCCGTCGGCGGAGTGCTCCCGACCTTTCTCCGGCTCCAGGCGAGTCTGCTGGCGAGCATTCAGCAGGCGAATGGCCTGGCCCTCGACAAGATCAAGATCACCTCTCCGTTTGACAGGCGCGTAAGATATAATCTGCTTTCGTGCTTCAAAATCCTGTGCGCACACCAACGACGTCATTTGCGGCAGGCTGAGCAAGTCAAGAAATCTATACTCAACCGGGCCGGTGTCACAGCCGGCCAGATTTCTTGAGCCTCTTAATTCTGACCTTAACGGCAGGCGACTGAGTGTGGCGGTCAGATTGCTTTCTTCCGGCCGGCGGGAGCCGGACGTCCTTTATCTCAGGAGGGGAAAATAATAACGATGAATGCTGCGCTGGATGAAGATCATCTGGACAAAGAGGTGCGTCGCTACGTCTACGATTATGTTATGCGAGAAGGATTGCCTCCGACGGCGGCGGAAACTGCCGCCGCGCTATCAAGCGCATTGCCGGGTATTAAAGCCTCCTTCCGGCGGCTCGCCGACGCGCATATCTTGGTCTTACAGAAGGGCAGCGGTGAGATTTTGATGGCCAATCCTTTTTCGGCGGTGCCCACGCCTTTCCTGGTACGGGCTGGAGACCGCTCGTGGTTTGGCAACTGTATTTGGGATGCGATGGGAATTCCCGCGATGCTGGGTCAAGATGCCGGCATCAATGCTTCCTGTGGGTGTTGCGGCACGGCGATGGAACTGGCGGTTAAAAATGGCTCGTTGGAGGAGGCGTCGGGGCTCGCTCATTTTGCGATCCCGGCGACGCACTGGTGGGATGACATAGTTTTTAATTGAAAGACAATGCTACTCTTCCGGTCGGAGGAGCACGTCGATCAGTGGTGCAGGGATTGGAAGATGCCTCGTGGCGCAGTCCTCCCGCTCGACCTGTGCTGGCGCCTGGCAAAGGCGTGGTATGGCGCTGACCGGCGCGAGGCGGGCTGGCGCCGGAGAACGGTTGACGAGGCGGAGGCCCTCTTTGCCGAATTAGGGCTGACCTCGCCATTCTGGCGCCTAGCCCCCTGAGCGGCCGGAGCTTTTTGCATCCCGATGGGTGGAACTGAAAATAACAAAGAGACAGTTACCCCGGGGACTTCCAGAAATGAATCATCTGCTCCGACCGGCTGTTGACAGGAGAAGATACTGATGTATTCCACCGCATACTTTTCTCGTTTTAATCCAATTCTCGCGCTGACCGCAGCTTTTCTGCTTGGCCCATTATCCCCGGCTCAAGCTCAAGCCACTAAACCTGAGCAAACCTCTGCTCAAGCACAACCAGCCTCTGTTCAGCCTCAGGGTATGAAGGCGAACAGCCTCCCTAAGCCGGTAGACGAGACGCCCAACCAGCTGGAGCTGCTCAGGAGAAAGGTCGAACAGCTCGAGGCCTTGGTCGAGCGGCAGCAACTCTCTCTCTCTGAGATGCAGAAGCAACTGGCCGAGATCAAAGACCACCCCATGGCAGTGCTCCCTGCCTTCATTGCACAGCCTGCCGGCGCCTCAACTGCCCAGCCACGGGACGGGATTCTTCAACCGGGTGCCTCTCCGGCCGGCACCTCAGCATCTGCCGAGAGCCAGGCCAAGGATCAAAAAACAGTGCCCATCATTGCCGGCTGGGACGGTAATCATGCTTTCCTGCACAGTGCTGATGGTAATTTTGAGACCTCTCTGACAGGCTTTGCCCAACTCGATTTTCGCGGCTACTCCGCGGGGACTCATCCGGCCAACACATTACTGCTCCGCCGCGGCCGGCTCGCCCTCGAAGGTAAACTCTTCCGCTACTTCGACTACAAAGTGGAGGGCGATTTCGCCGACACCGCGGGGACAATCTTGCGCGACGCCTACATCAGGATCCACCGCGTCGATCCTTTTCAACTGACGTTCGGTCATTTCAAAGAGCCTTTTAGCCAGGAGGAGCTACGCTCTGATACGGTGCAGGACTTTGTCGAGCGCTCGCTGGTCAATAATCTCGCGCCGAGCCGCAGCCCTGGCTTAATGGCCTCAGGCGTCTGGCGTAAGGGAGTCGTGGAATACCAGCTCGGGGCCTTCAACGGCAAAGGGCTGCTCGCCCCCAATAACACCGGCACGCCTGAGAGTGTGCTCAGACTGCGCTTTGCCCCGTGGAAAAATAGCCAATCCTTCTGGGTCAAGGGCCTCGCCTTTGGCGGGGCGACAGCTTACGGGCGCAGCAGCGGGGGGACCAGTGTGCGCGGGCAGACCGAGAGCCGCAGCATCAGTTTCTTCGTGCCGGATACGGTCAACGGCAAGATTGTGCGTGCCAACGGTGAGGTGACATGGCTGTTGGGTCCGGCCGCCTTCCGGGCTGAATATGATCAGACGAATCAGGAGCGACACGGTTTGGGAGCGCGTGGGACGAGC
Source organism: uncultured Blastocatellaceae bacterium (assembly GCA_964383905.1). Classification (GTDB taxonomy): domain Bacteria; phylum Acidobacteriota; class Blastocatellia; order Pyrinomonadales; family Pyrinomonadaceae; genus CAYLJO01. The sequence continues at coordinate 4,201 of CAYLJO010000041.1, read as the reverse complement.
TTGCCCGGGGTGGTGGCGAAAGGCTACGTGGGGCAGCTCACGTATCTGTTGACGGGCGAGAACAAGCCGGACGCAGGGGCCGTGAACCCGAAGCACAATCTGTTCGGGGATGAGAGGGGGCGGAGAGGGTGGGGAGCCTGGGAGCTGAAATTCCGCTACAGCAATCTGCGGGTCAGCGACGCGACGGCGAAGTCGAATCGAGCCGAGAGCTTCTATTTCGGGCCGAACTGGTATCTGAACAAGTTCGTGCGTTACGTCCTTGACTTAGGGATTGAGCGGTTTAAGGACCCGTTACGCACACCCAAGCCGGGGGACAACAATTTCTTTGTCGTGCTCAGTCGCATCCAGGTCACTTTCTAAAGGAATATGCTTCCGATCACACTAGGCGCTAGCCTCTAGGGCTTGGGCGATGTCATTGATAATATCCTTTACGGATTCGATCCCCACCGAGATACGCACCAGGCCATCCGAGATGCCTAACTTTTGCCGTTTGGCCGGCGCGACATCACGGTGCGAGGCCGTAGCCGGGTGCAGCACGCTGGTAAACACATCGCCGAGGCTGGTCGAACGCACGCACAGGCGAAGCGCGTCCATGAACCCGAAAGCACCCTCACGCGTGTTATCGTTGAGCTCGACGGAGACGAGCGCGCCCGCGTGAGGCGCGCGCAGCATGCGCCGGATCGTTTCCTGGCTTTCACGTGCTGCGAGTCCGGGATAATGAACTCGCAGAATGCGCGGGTGACCTGCAAGATGCTCGGCCAGGCGAAGCGCATTCTCGCACTGGCGATCCATACGTATCGCGAGCGTCTTTAACCCGCGCATGATCTCGTGAGCGTTCCACACGCCCAGCACGCCGCCGACGAGCTTCATCGTACCGACCAGCGCCGCGAGGTCCGCCGTCTCGCGCGCCACGGCCAGCCCGCCCATGGCATCCGCGTGTCCACCCAGATATTTGGTCGCACTGTGAATCACCATGTCGGCGCCGTGTTCCAACGGCCGGCAAAGGTAGGGCGAGGCGAAGGTGTTATCCACGATAAGTCGGGCGCCGACCGCCCGCGCCACCTCCGCGCACGCATCAACATCGCAGACCTTCAAGAGCGGGTTCGAAATAGTCTCGGCGACCATCACGCGGGGCTGCGCCTCGCGGGCCCGTTCCGCCAGACTCGTCAGATCATTATAGTCGGCCGTTACGATCTTGATGCCGAATGAGCCGAAGACGGTGTAGAGGAGGTTGAGCGTCGAGCCGTAGAGGTCCTGCGAGGCGAGGATCGAACTGCCGGGCGCCAGCTCGGAGGCGAAGATGGCAGCGTGGAGCGCGGCCATCCCCGAAGCGTAGGCGCAAGCGCCGGCCCCGCCTTCGAGCGTTGTGAGCGCATCTTCCAGCGCGGCGACAGTCGGATTGCCGTAGCGGGTGTAGATGTAGCCAGGCTTTTCTCCGGAGAAGATCTGATCAACTTCGACCATCGAATCATAGGTGTATGTCGCGGTCGTATAGATCGGCGTGGAAACAGGCGTGCCGCTGGGCGCCGCCCGCCTCTCGCCTGCGTGAACAAGTTGCGTGTCAATATCAAAAGATTGCGGGGCGTTAGCCATCGTCTCCTCCTTCGTGACAGAATAATAAGCGCTCGGCTACTATCAGGCAAACCAGCATTCACCGCAGAGGGCGCGAAGGACGCGTAGGAAAACGAGAAAAATTGCGAATTACTTTCTTAGGGACCAGTGCCGGCGTCCCGACCAAATCGCGTAACGTCTCCAGCGTCGCACTGCGTTTACCACAGCGGGCCGAAGTATGGCTGTTTGATTGCGGTGAAGCGACGCAGCACCAGATCCTCAGGAGTGACCTGAAGATCAGCCAGATCAGGCGGATTTTCATCACCCACCAGCACGGAGACCATCTCTTCGGGTTAATGGGTCTCCTTTCGACCTGCGGCCTGGCCGGCCATGCCGAGAGGATAGACGTCTATGGCCCCCCCGGGCTGGATCAGTACGTGCGGGTCTGCGGCCGTTATACTGAAACACACTATTCTTACCCTGTCGAAGTGCATACGGTGGGGCCGGGCCTCGTTTATGAAGATGATGAGTTTGTTGTCGCCTGCCGTCCTTTGGAGCATCGCATTCCGGCCTTCGGTTACCGGGTGAATGAGAAGGAGAGGCCCGGCCATTTTGATGCGGAGAAAGCGGCGTCTCTGGGCATCCCGGCCGGCCCCCTCTACGGCAGGCTTAAGCGCGGCGAACGAATAACACTTCCGGACGGGAGGCAAATAGACGGCGCGCAATTGTGTGGGCCGCCACGGGCCGGGCGCAGGATTGTCTATTGTACCGACACGACATACTGCGAAAGCGCGGTGGAACTGGCGGAAGGCGCGGACGTGTTGATTCACGAAGCCACTTTTGCGAATTCGGACCTGGAGCTGGCGCGCCAGAGCACGCATTCGACCTCGGTCATGGCGGCGGAGGTGGCGTCGGCCGCACGGGTGAAGCAATTGATCATCACGCACGTGAGCCCGCGCTACGGCCGTGGAAATGATATTGAAGCGGGTGATTTACTTGAAGAGGCACGGGCAGTCTTCCCGAACACGGAACTGGCTTATGATCTCATGAGCGTTGAGGTGACGGAGCCTTAGCCCGCGGCTGATCGCCAAAAAGCAGCATGCCGATGGAAGAAAGATATTCAGACTATGATCTCTTTGCCCGGATTTACAACCGGTACTGGGGCCATGAAGTCCCTTCGCAGATATTGACCGTCATAGACATGCTGCTCGTGCCCCGGCTGCCCCGCGGAGGACGCATCCTTGATCTCTGCTGCGGCACCGGATACATAGCCTCTGAAATGACGAAGCGCGGCTTTGAAGTCACGGGCCTCGACGGGTCCAGTGAGATGCTTCGTTACGCGCGCCACAACGCGCCGTCGTCCCATTTTGTTTTCGCCGACGCGCGATCCTTCGAGCTGCCGCCCGTCTATCACGGCGTCGTCTCAACCTTTGACAGCCTCAATCACCTCATGACGCTGGAGGGGTTGACGGCGGCCCTTTGCAACGCTTACCGCGCACTTGCGCCTTCCGGACTCTTCCTTTTCGATATGAATATGGAGGAGGGGTTTCTTGAGCACTGGGCCGATTGCTTTGCGATTGTCGAGGACCGGGATGTTTGCATTTTGCAAGGCGCGTATGACCGGAAGCAGAGAATTGGCCGGTATGACATTACGATGTTTCGTCGCCAAGGAAAGACGTGGCAGCGAAAGGATACGACAATCTCCGAAAGATGTTATTCAGTAATCCAGATCATGCGCGCGCTCAGGAAAGCGGGCTTCCGGGAAGCTTCGACTCATGATGCGGAAAAGGATCTGGGTCTGACCGAACATGCCGGAAGAACCTTCTTTCTCGCCCGCAAAGATCCCTAAAGTATAGGGCCGGTGCTGATGAAACATGACCGATTTGTACTATAATCGCCTTGGAAGTAGCGATTGAGGAGTGAGGAGGAGTGAGAAAAAGATGCCGATTTTTGAGTACGTTTGCCGCAACTGCCAGCACCAATTTGAGCTGATCGTCAACGGATCGGCTACCCCCCAATGCCCATCCTGTGAGAGCAAAAAGCTGGAGAAGCAGCTCTCCGTCTTCACGGCGGGAGGCAAGAGCTACGCGAAGAGTGAACTCCCCGCTGCCGCCTGCGGCACCTGCGGTGATCCGCGCGGTCCCGGCTCATGCTCGATGAATTGATCAACCCTCTGGTCACCGCTCTTAGTCCCGGCATAAGGTGAAATGGGGCGAAGGGAGTGGTGAGAGAATTGCCGGCGGTATAATCAGGAGTTGGCGGGCGGTGTAGCAAGGCTTAGGTCCGCTAAATCTAAGCAAAATCGTCGCAGGTACTAGCTTACACCGCCCGTGGGCGTCTTCGAAGACGCCCACGGGCGGTACAATTTAAAGTTAGCCGCAATAAACCGTAGGTTCGCCACCACGGATGAAAATTTTATCATTCCAGAGTACCCTTCCGCCTGCCATCAGCGTGTGGAAGGTCAAGCCATCTTGGTGCGATGTGGAGCCCGCAAGTTAGCCTGACCAGAGGATCTTCCACAGGCGCCACTCACTGTTGCCGCCCACGCGCGCCGAGCACGCATAAGAGACTCTTTTACAGAGCGGGATCCTCCCGCTGATGGTAAAGGAAGCTTCCGATGGAGATTCTCTACCAGTGCTGCGCCGGCTTA
>CAYLJO010000040.1:0-35624 GCA_964383905.1 uncultured Blastocatellaceae bacterium | reverse complement strand
GTGCGTCTCTTGAATGATGCGGGCTGGCTCGCCATCCTCGTGACGAATCAGGCGGGCGTCGCAAGGGGTTACTTTACGGAAGAGATGGTCGGCACGGTTCACGACCTTCTCAAGGAGGTTTTGCACAGGGGCGGGGCGCGCCTTGATGCGATCTACTACTGCGCGCATCATCCGTCGGTCGGGGAACCACCCTATCGTTACGAGTGTGATTGCCGGAAGCCGAAGCCGGGCTTGATTCTCCGCGCCGCCCAGGAATTTGATATTAATCTTGCGGAGAGCTGGATGATCGGCGACCGTTACAGTGATATTGAGATGGCGCGGAACGCAGGCGTCCGTGCGGCGTTTGTTCTGAGCGGCTACGGACGCGGCGAATGGGAATACCAGCGCGCAGGCTGGAAGCATGAGCCCGATAGGGTTGCGGAAGACCTGCTTGAGGCCGTCCGATTCATTATCAATGAGGGGGCGAGGGTAAAAGCGTGAGTCGCGGGCTAACGCCGCAGCAGGAGCGGCTGTCGGAGATCGTGCGCCGCTTTACGCAACGCCGTATCGCGGTGGTCGGCGACGCGCTCGCCGACCAGTTCCTTTATGGCGAGATCAGTCGCGTCTCGCGCGAAGCCCCCGTCATGATTCTGCGCCACGAGCGGACGGAAACGCTGCCCGGCGGCGCGGCAAATTGCGCCGCCAACCTTGCCTCATTGGGCGCCCACGCCCTTCTGATCGGAGTCGTCGGCGAAGACCCGGAGGGTCTGGCACTGCTCGATAGGCTCCGTACGGCGGGGGTCGATTGTAGTAACATTATCACGTCACGGGCGTGGCGCACGACCACAAAGGTTCGTATCCTCGCCGGGCAAATTCATTCAACCCGCCAGCAGGTAATCCGCGTAGACTATGAGGGGGGTCCATTGGCCGACCCGCGGTTGCGCGAGCAGTTACTCATGCTCATGCGCAAAGAGGCGGTGGCGGCCAATGCCGTGATCATCTCGGATTACAACTACGGGGTGGCCGATGCTGAAATAGCCGGGACGGCGCGTGAAGCAAAGCAGAAGCGCGGTATTCCTGTGATTATTGACTCACGTTTTAAGCTGGCGCATTTTCCTGATTTCACGTCCGCGACTCCCAACGAGAATGAGGTGGAACAACTGCTCGGCCGGCAACTCGGGGGTGAAGCGACGTTAAGGGACGCGGGGGTGGAACTGCGCAAGCAACTGGGCCATCAGGCGCTGCTCATCACGCAAGGCAGTCACGGCATGATGCTTTTCGAAGCTGGCAAAGAGCCTTTACATATCGAAGCCGTTGGCGCGCGCGAACCCGTCGATGTTACCGGCGCGGGCGATACGGTGATCGCCACTTATGCGCTGGCGCTGGCTTCGGGCGCTTCCTTCCCCGACGCCGCCCGGCTCGCCAACCACGCTGGCGGCCTTGTCGTTATGAAGCGCGGCACCGCCTCAATCAATGGCGGGGAGCTTCTCTCTTCTGTCATACGGTGGGGGGAATTATGAGCACGTACGCACCCGAAGCGCAGTCAAGGGGTGACGCCGCTTCGCGCATTCTTGATCGCAACCGTTTGATCGCGCGAGTGGCGATCGCGCGCAAGCATGGCGCGAGGGTCGTCTTCGCCAACGGCTGCTTCGACATTCTGCACGCCGGCCACGTGCGCTACCTGGAAGGCGCGCGCTCGCTCGGCGACATGCTTATTGTCGGGGTCAACTCCGACAAACAGGTGCGCGTTCTGAAAGGCGAGGGTCGCCCGTTCGTCTGTGAGCGGGAGCGCGCCGAAATCATTGCCTCCCTGCGCGCCGTGGATTTCGTCACGATCTTTCCGGAGCCGACCATCGAAGCCTTGATTCGCGCGATCCGCCCTGACATTCATGCCAAGGGAACAGATTATACGGAAGAGAGTGTTCCCGAGCGCGATGTGGTACGATCCTACGGTGGTCGCGTGGCAATCGTCGGCGACCCGAAAGACCACTCGAGCACGGAAATGTTCAGGAGAGTGACGGGTGACAAGTGACGAGAGCGGGGTTATCTTATCGCCCGCCGGTCACTGTTTTTATGCGTATTCTCATCGTCAAACTGGGGAGCATCGGGGACGTCGTGCACACGTTGCCGTCACTGGCGGCGATCCGGCGTGCATTGCCGCGTGCTGAAATCTCGTGGGTGGTGGAGCGACAGGCGGCCGAGATACTGAAAGACAACCCGTCGCTGGATCATCTCATCGAAGTGGACACGAAGGCGCTGAGGCGCTGGCCGATGTCTGGGGAGACGCTGTTGGCACCGCGCCAGCAGTTACGTCGGTTACGCGCCTCAACCTTCGATGCCGCGCTCGATTTCCAGGGACTCTTTAAATCCGCAGCTATTGCTCGCCTGTCCGGCGCCCGCCGTGTTTACGGTTTCTCGCGCGAGGGGTTGCGCGAGCCCGGAAGCCGTTTCTTGCTCACAAAGGCGGTGCGCCCCCCCGCCAACGAGCATATCATTGTCGTGAACCTCGCACTAGTTTCAGGGGCGTTGGGCATCACTGTTCCCGCAGACCCGGCCGAGTTTGAGTTTCCAATTGGGATAACGCGAGCGCACCGGTTGGAGGCGGAAGCGGCCGTCTCATTTACCGGCGGGCGGTACGCGATTCTGAACCCGGGTGGTGGCTGGCCGACGAAATTGTGGGGCGCCGAGCGCTTTGGCGCGCTGGCCGACGAGTTGTGGGCGCAACACGGCCTATACTCAATAGTTACCTACGGTCCCGGCGAGCAGGAAGTGGCCGGCAGGGTGATTAATACGAGCCGTTCGGGCAGGGCACGAGCCGCGTGCCTTTCTCTAAAAGGTTTCTTCGCTCTGGCCCAGCGCGCACGCCTCTATGTCGGCGGCGACACCGGCCCGACGCACCTGGCAGCGGCGGCCCGTGCTCCCGTGGCGGGTCTCTTCGGCCCGACCGAGTGGTGGCGCAACGGCAGCCCGTTTCCCGGCGACGTCTGTATCGAACGCCTTGACATCGGGTGCCGCACGGATTGTCATCGCCGCTCATGCTCGCGCTGGATTTGCATGAATTTTGAAGTCGAGAGTGTGCTTTATGCCGTCGGCGAAAGACTGCGACGGGCTAACGATGTTGAGCGAACGGAGAGCACCACGTTTGCGTAGGCGCGGAACATGGATGCAGCGCTGGCGCGTGCCGCTCGGTTTTTTGTGTGGCGCGCTTTTTATTGTGTTTGCGCGACCGAGGCCCCTGCCGCTTGCCATTGGTGGGGTGGTCGCGCTGCTCGGATTGGCCGTGCGTGCCTGGGCCGCGGGCCACATCAGAAAGGACGCGGCGCTGGCCATGTCCGGGCCTTACGCATATACGCGAAACCCGCTTTACCTCGGCAGTTTTGTGCTGGGGCTAGGCTTTACCATTGCGTCGGGGCGGTTGCTGCTGGCGGTCCCGTTTTCGGCCCTCTTCCTGGGCATCTATTTGCCGGTGATGCGCGTCGAAGCGGCAACACTCGATGAGTTATTCGGCGAAGATTACAGGCGTTATGCCCGCGCGGTTCCGCTGTTCCTGCCGCGTGTTGTCCCGTACCAGGACGAAAGAACGCGGGGGGCGAAATTCGATACCAGCCTTTATCTGCGCTACCGTGAGTATCGCGCCGCGCTGGGGCTGCTGATCGCCCTGGGACTGCTGGCACTGAGGGCCGCTTTCCTCAACTGATTTCCCTTATGCATCGCCATTACCGCGCCATATTTATTATCAGCCTGATCGGCGCATTAGTGTCTATTGGCGCGCAGGCCCAACTCCAGAAGGCCGTAAGCACAAGGTCGCTACTGCCGTTTGAGCCGGCGGAAGAACTCGTGTATGAGGGAAAACTTTCGCGGGCGCTATTGCGCAATCTCAGTATCGCCGAACTGCGCTTTACGGCCGGCCGCTCGCCTGAATCCTCGCCGAGTGAAACGGGCACTGGCAGTTCTACAGCAAATCTTCTCTTTACGGCGGATGCCGTCTCGAAGGGCCTGTTACCCAAACTGTTCGGGTTTCGTTTTCATGAGCGCGCCGAGTCGACGGTTGAGCCAACATCCTTCTCCGTACTCCAAACCAAGCGGGTGGACGAGCAGGGCAACCGTCGGCGCAGCAGCGAGACGGTCTATGATAGGAAGGCGGGCAACCTTACCTGGACAGAACTGGATGCGAGCAATCCCGAGCGCCCACCGCGCATTATTACTTCACAGCTCAGCGGCGCGGTGCAGGACGTCGCCTCCGTTTTATTCTTCGTGCGCGCCCGGCCGCTCACGCCAGGCAGTAATTTTGAAGTATATATCACCGAGTCGGGCCAAATCTTTCGCATCCCGGTCAAGGTCTTAGAAAGAATAAGAATGACGACGGTGCTCGGCGAAGGGCCCGTGGTGCGCGTCGTACCTGAGCTGTTTGGCGATGGCCGATTGTTGAGGGGTAATGGTTCGGTCTCGATCTGGTTCACAGACGACGCCCGCCACATCCCCGTCCGCGCGCACGTTAATAACGACCTAGGCACGCTCGACGTTAAGCTTAAAAGCATTTCGAATGGCGCACCAGCCAATTGATCCTTCAACGGCCGCACCCGGCCGCCGCTTTCCGCTAATTATCGGTCATCGCGGCGCTTCAACGGTGTCGCCTGAAAACACCATTGCTTCTTTCGAGCGAGCGCTGCATGATGGCGCGGACGGGATCGAATTTGATGTCCGGTTAGCCGGCGACGGGGTGCCGGTAGTAATCCATGATGCGACGCTGCGGCGCACCGCACTGAGAGACGGGAATGTGGCCGACCTACCGTCAACGGGGTTGAGCGAGATCGATGTCGGCACATGGTTCAATCTTCGTTACCCAGCCGCCGCCAGACCTTCATACGCCTCGGCGACGGTGCCGACGCTCGGGCAGGTTCTGGAACTGTTTGGGCAAGGCGGCGCGCTGCTTTATATCGAGATGAAATGCGAGGCCGGAGAGGGCGGCGCCCTGGCTGCTGAAGTGGCCAAGCTGGTGCTCTCGCGCTCGCTTACGGATCGCGTGGTGGTTGAAAGCTTCGCTCTCGATTCACTTGTCGAGATCAAGCGGATCAACCCGGGCGTACGCACGGCTGCGCTATTCGAGCCAAAACTTTCTCGTCCCGCCCCCGCATGGCGAAAAATGAGGATGATTGAGCTGGCCTTGAGCGCTCGCGCCGACTCGATTGCGCTCCACCGGGCCCTCGCCACGCCCCGTGTCACGGAGGAAGCGCGGCGGCGTGGCCTGGACACAGTGGTCTGGACGGTTGATAGCCCCGCATGGGTCGAGCGCGCGCGCCTTTACGGGGTGCAGTCGATCATCACAAACAATCCGGCTCGCATGCGGGCACGGCGTGATGCGATACTCGCCCTCTGAGCTCCACGCATACGATCAGGCTTTCACCCGAACTGATGGATCGCTCTCAGGCTCAAACGGACCGAGTATTTCTGCGCCCACAATTTTCTATTCATTACCGGCGTGCGGGTCGCATCCGTTGGGCAAGCGAAGCGCACCCTGAATACGCCGCCTTTTTTTTGCTCGGCGGAAAATTGGAGTATCACAGCGGCGCGACGATGGGCGAGATGGGGGAGCATACCGCGCTCTTGCTTGATCCGGGCTCGACGGCGGGCGCCAGCGGCCGGCAGGCGGAATACCTGACGCTCCGGCTCGCGCCTTCCTACGTGCTCGATTGCGCCATTCGCACGCGACTCGTCAGCGCGGCAGGGAGCATCACTTTTCGTGCTAAATTAATCGAACAGGACGAGCGTCTCGCGCGGCTGGCGGGCGACCTGGTGGATGAGTTAAAGCAGTCTGAGCCGGGGCAGGAGATGGTCGTGACGGCACTGATCGAACAACTGGTCGTGCACCTGCTGCGGCGTCATTCAAATACGCGGCGCTCAATTGAATTGGAACTATCGCGTGCCGGTCTGGTGGACCGGCGCATCCGCCGAGCGGTCGAGCTGATGCACGCGCACCTGGGCCGCGACCTGCCGCTCGAGGAGGTCGCTTCGGCGGCCCATCTTTCGCCATTCCATTTCGCGCGCCTCTTTAAAAAATTAACGGGCGCATCACCGCACGCGTACCTGGCCACTCTGCGCGTCAACCATGCCCAAAGATTACTTGCCGAAACGGACCTCACCGTAACGGAGGTGAGCACGAGGGTCGGCTATTCCAGCCCCAGCCACTTCACCAAAGCGTTTCGTCAAGCCACGGGGCTGACGCCGCGCACCTTTCGTGCCGCCCTCGTGGCACGCTGAAATGCTCGCCCCGGCTTACGCCAAGATGCGGCCGTCGTCTTTCAAAAGCGCAAGCCGCCGACGATATTAGGCAAGATTTGATGAGACGTCTCACGCCCGTGTTTCGTATTATCTCGCCAACAATTTTCGGAGGACCGATCATGGCTATTGAAAAGGGGGCGGAGATTGCCCCGGCCAAGGGCAAGCTGGGCGTGCTGCTTGTCGGCCTGGGCGCCGTCAGCACGACGTTCATCGCGGGCGTCGAGGCGGTCAAACAGGGCATCGCCGAGCCGGTCGGAAGCCTGACGCAGATGGGCACCGTCCGGTTGGGCAAACGCACCGACAACCGCGTGCCCCTGATTAAGGATTTCGTGCCGCTGGCCGACCTAAGCGACCTCGTGTTCGGCGCGTGGGACATCTTCCCCGATTCGGCATACGAGGCGGCGATGCACGCGGGCGTACTGGAAAAAGAGCTGCTCGCGCAGATTAAAGTGCCCTTGCAAAAGATCAAGCCGATGCGTGCCGTCTTTGATCAAAACTACGTCAAGCGCCTGAACGGAACCAACGTCAAAGAGGGCGCGAATAAGATGGAGATGGCCGAACAACTCATCGCCGAGATCGCCGAGTGGAAGCGGAAGAACAGATGCTCGCGTGTGGTCATGATCTGGGCGGCCTCGACCGAGATTTTTCTGAAGCCGCACGCCGTCCATAAAACGGTCAGAACCTTCGAACATGCGCTGCGCGACAATCACAAGATGATTGCGCCCTCAATGATCTACGCCTACGCCGCTCTTAAATCCGGCATCCCGTTCGCCAACGGCGCGCCGAATCTGACGGTAGATATTCCGGCGCTCTCAGAACTGGCCGCGCAGAACGGCCTGCCGATCTGCGGGAAGGACTTTAAGACCGGCCAGACGCTGATGAAGACCATACTCGCGCCCGGTTTGAAGTCGCGCATGCTCGGGTTGCACGGCTGGTATTCCACGAATATCCTGGGCAACCGCGATGGCGAAGTCCTGGACGATCCGGATTCCTTCAAGACCAAAGAGGAATCCAAGCTCTCCGTTCTCGAATACATTCTCCAACCTGAGGTCTACCCGCAACTGTATAAAGATTTCTCGCACGTCGTCCGCATTAATTACTATCCGCCGCGCGGCGACAATAAAGAAGGGTGGGACAACATAGACATCTTCGGCTGGCTCGGCTATCCGATGCAGATCAAGATAGATTTTCTTTGCCGCGACTCAATCCTCGCCGCGCCGATCGTGCTCGATCTCGCGCTCTTCCTCGACCTGGCGCAACGAAGCCTAATGAAGGGGATCCAGGAGTGGCTCTCTTTTTATTTCAAATCGCCACAGACTGCGCCGGGCCTTTACCCGGAGCACGACATCTTTATTCAGTTGATGAAACTAAAGAACACGCTGCGCCACCTGCGCGGCGAAGACCTGATTACGCACCTGGGCCTCGAGTATTACGACTGAGAGCAGAGCTTCCTTCAGCGGCACTGCTTAATCCTAACACGTAACATGGCGTGTGTATCGGCACCGCTCTCTGTTATCAGCGCCATACCGGCGGCGATTTTTCGAGCCATCGCGGATACACCAAATGACGTTTTGGTGACACTCCGGTGACGTTAAAGTGTATCGATTTGTCAAGCCGAATCCAAAATTTTGGATTGTGACATATATATGTCAGGCTTGTTCTGCCGCGAATTGTCACTCGGGAAGGACCCGGCAAACCTTAAAAACAGGGAGGCGGAAAACCTCAAAACCTAATATTTTGTGGTGACAAATAGCATATTGTCGTATATATAGCGTCTGATTATTATGATGGAAGGGCCGCAAGTCATAAGCGCCGGTAAACTTTTACTGCTGCCCACGCATCAATTAGCAGAGTGGTTCGCTCCTTGCATAGTAAATATCGCAGGTTACGGTAAAGCCGTATCCTAGGCTCAAATGGGCCGCCGCACAAGACCCTCAATTCAGGAGGGATGCGGCCAGGAAGGGCAGGAATCGACCAAGCGCGGTCGTTCTCCACAGAACCCTTTGAACCATGAGCGCATCGGTAGTGACCGCTAACGCAAGGAAGACGGCCATGATTGCAGAAATGGAAACACAGAACGAAACAATGAACACGGTCTTCCTCGACCCTGATCAAAAGAGCCCACGAGCTCAGGAGTTTGAAGAGAAGCTGGGTGGCCGGATCGTCGGCCAGGAGCGTGCCGTCCGCCGCATGAGCGGCCTTTATCAAATCTTTTTGGCGGGCATGAACCCGCCCAACCGCCCCATCGGCACGATGCTCTTCCTCGGGCCAACCGGCTCGGGCAAAACCCGCGTCATCGAGGCCGCCGCCGAAGTCTTGTTCGGCGACCCCAACGCCGTCGTCAAGATCGACTGCGCCGAGTTCCAGCACTCGCACGAGATCGCCAAGCTGATCGGCTCGCCCCCCGGATACCTCGGCCACAGAGAGACCTCCCCGATGCTCACCCAGGAGAACCTCGACCGGATGCACACCGAGGAGACCAAGCTCTCGCTGGTTCTTTTTGACGAGATCGAGAAAGCTTCGGACAGCCTGTGGCAACTGCTGTTGGGGATCCTGGACAAGGCGACTTTGACTCTGGGCGACAACCGGCGGGTGGACTTCTCCAGGACGATGGTAATTATGACCTCGAACCTGGGTGCGCGCGAGATGTCGGAGTTAATCTCCGGCGGGATCGGGTTTGCCCCGGGCAAGGGTGCGAAGGTCCATTCGGACACCGAGGTCGATCAGAAGATCTACCGGACGGCCGTAGAGGCGGCGCGGCGGAAGTTCTCGCCGGAGTTTATGAACCGGATCGACAAGGTGGTGGTTTTCCGCTCGTTGAAGGAGCATCACCTGCGGCAGATCCTAGATCTGGAGTTACAAGCCGTGCAGGATCGCATCATGCTTTCGGCCGGGACGAAATTCATCTTCCAGTGTTCGGACAAGGCGCGGGACCTGCTGCTGCGTGAAGGTATCGACTTTAAGTACGGCGCACGCCATTTAAAACGGGCCATTGAGCGCTTTCTGGTCTACCCGCTGTCAAATCTGGTCGCGACCGGTCAGATCGGGCTCGGCGATCTGGTCAACGTCGATTTGAATGAGTCGTCAGGCAAGCTCACTTTCTCGAAGCGCTCCGGCGGAGCTTTGATCCACGACAAGACAGAGGTTTCAAGTAAGCTTGAAGACACAGAGTCGAAGTCGGGCGGTGTTGGACTCCCGATACCGCAAACAAAGGCCGCCCGTAAAAGCCATGGGCGCGGGGAGAAAACCGAGAGCTAACGCTTTCACCAGCCAGCACAAGGACGTCTCAATTAAGATCGCCAGCATATTCTGGAATATGCTGGCGATCTACTTTGTATCAGCGCCGGCCCGCGGTTCAGGTTGGTCTCTTTGCTTCCGCCGGGGCAATCCTGCGGAGCGCTTCGTAGGCGAGGCGCGAGAGGTATGGGTCGCGGGCGTTAAGCACGGTGCGGAGGGCAGCGGCGGCTTCCGGGTCGCCGATCAGGCCGAGAGCCCGGGCCGCCTCACGCCGCACGTCAGTACCCGCCCGTTCGTCTGTAATGACGGCGATCAATGCGGGCACAGCAACGCGGCTACGAATCTGACCGAGCGAGACTGCTGCAGCGCGGCATACAAATTCGTTCTCCTCGGATGGCTTGTGCCGAACACGTCTGAGGAGACCGGATGAAGCAGGAGTACGGCTGACTATTTGTGTCAGCGGAGTGACAGAAGCCTCGTCACCGATCAGGCCGAGCGCGACCGCAGACGCGCCGCGTACACTGGGCTTCTTATCTCCCGTAAGGGCTGCGATAAGCGCCGGGACGGCCACCCGGCTGCGTGTTTCCCCCAGGGCGTAGGCCGTTTCCCGACGCACGAACTCATCGCGGTCACGAAGCAAAGGGAGCAGAGCGGCAGCGGCTTCCTCGGGGGTCAGCGACAGAACGGCCCGCGCGGCTGTCGCGCGGACAATTGCCGCGGGGTCGTGGAGGGCGACGGCGGCGGCGCGCGAGCATTCCGGGCGCTTCATCGAGCCTAAACGTAATACAGCATCCCGCCGGTCCTCAGTAGCCGCCGACCCGAGACGCGTGTGCTCTCTTTCAACTTCACGCTGAAAAGGCGTGAGGGCGGTCGAAGCGGCCCTCACGCCTTGCCGCGCCGGCTGCTGTGCGGAGACGCTTAGTGGGACGGATGTAAGAGACAGGCCCACAATCATGGCGCATAGCAAACGGATAGATATCCTCGTCGCAACGATGACCATAGGTAAGCGTAATAACTTGTTAATTGAGTTCACGCGCGTGTCGGCAGCGCTGCGGCTCGACGCTCTGCGCGGCGGCGCACGGACTCCCATTCAAAAGCCTGCCGGGCACGCTTGTTCTCGCGCGCGTCTGCCAACAACGCTACCAACTCATCTTCCCATACTCCCGGAAGGGTGGTCGCGCGGCGCATAGACTCCATGATCGAAATGTAGTCCAAGACTTCCACGACCTCCGAATCGTTGAGCGAGTCGAGTTTGAGCGCGAGGCGTTGACGTTCCGTTAATCGTTTGGCCATCTCTTTGCTCCTCTTACTTGCAAAAGACGACGGCCTGATGCAGTTAGCTCTCAGAGAGCGTGCGGCAGCGGCGTTTTTCTGGGCCGTCGGCGGCTTAGAGTTTGAATGAGGGACAAGTATGTATGTTAATCACCAGCGTAAGCTCTATTCTCCTGCTTTAGTAAACCATGAGTTAAGGCTGTTCGCGGCAAACCGGCCTCTCCTGACTGGTTCTGTTGAACTTGTAACAAAATATACACGAGACACGAGCCTCGCGCAAGAAAGCTCAAGTGATCGAGGTCAAAAGCAGACTGATAGCTCGGGAGGATGCACCCTATCCCGCGACTTCTGTGGTGTAGCCCTCAAGGTAGAGGATGCGCGGAATCAGCCTATTATCACGCAGCTCAAGTAGGCCGACGGACCGCGGCAAGTTGAAGCGCTGAGGCCCAGCACTGCCCGGGTTGAAAAGCAGCGTGCCGCGCCATTGACCGACATACGATTTGTGGCTGTGGCCGAAGACGACGGCATCAGCCATCTGCCGTTCGATCAGGCGCTTCTGCGCGGCACTCATCTTCTCAGCCGCCGCGAACTGGTGGCGCACGAAAAAAGTGAGCCCTCCGATGACCGCAAGGCGTTCGTTCGGGTAGCACATAGTGGGAGCATCGTTGTTGCCGCGGACTGCGATGACGGGCGCAATCTCCTCCAACTCCCAGATCAGCCCCTCATCGCCAATGTCGCCCGCGTGGATAATATGGCTAACATCGGCGAACAGACCGGGGACACGCGCGTCCAATTTTCCGTGTGTGTCGGAAATAACGCCGATGAGCAAATCCCTTGTGCCCATCACATATCCAGATCTAATTTGTTGGCCACCGAGCGCATCGTATCGACGATGAGCACGGCGATCGGCGGGTAGAAGAACAGGTCGGGCCGGACGTGCTGGTCGAAGAAGAAAGCCAGATCCTCGACAATGTAATAGACGTGCACCCCGGCGAACAGGCCGGCGGCAATGCTCGCAATATAGCCGATGATGAGAAAAGAAGAGGCCGCGAAGCGTGTGAAGGGCTTGTCGGGCTTCTCCGGCTCGTTCATGATCGAATCATGGATAGACTTGGGCTGATAGGTATAGAGCTCAAAGTATTCACGCAACCTCGTGGCGAGGTGCCACACACCGATGACAAAGAGCGTGATTAAAATAGTGCGTCCCGTGTAGCTATTAAAGTTTTGCCAGAACCGCGGCTTCAACATCGCGACGATGAAGGTTGAAAGAAAGAGCGTGACTGTGGTGAAGACGGCTTTCTGGCGGGCAAAGGTGTCGCGGCGTTCGGCCTCAAGCCAGAGGTCGACCGTGCGGTCTAAGCGCGTCTGTAGAATCACCCGGCGGGCCTGGCGCGCATGTATGTTATTGGAATGAAGAATCGAAGCGCTATTATTCTGCTTAGCGCGTTGCGAGTCGTAGTGGGCACGCTCTTGCGGGTCGCTGAGTGTGCGATAGGCCAGAGCGAGCAAGGCGAATTCGCGCGCAGCGTTCTCCGAGCCCCCGTTAACGTCCGGGTGCCGTTTGCGCGCGAGCTTCCGGTAAGCAGATTTGATCTCTGCCGCCGATGCAGTGCGCTTCACACCTAAAGTTTTGTAATAATCGACCACCGCGCTTTTCCTAAAAACTCCTTCAAAAGCAAGCGATGCGACGCCCGACATCCCTCTCTTCGTGCGTGTGCCGGAAGGAACGGCACAAGACCGTAATACTATAACATTTTTGCAGAAATCCGTCCCGCCTGCGTTGACCTTCGATTGATAGCGCGTCGTAAAATATATACGTGGTTTTGGGCTCCAAGTTTCGCCACAAGCCGCGAAGGACAAATCCGATACGTCAACACGAGAAGAGCCGGCGAGTTTTCCCGACTTTCAGCATTAAACTCACTACAGAAGGGAGCCCGCCGACTCGGCTAAAGAGATACTCACCGGGCATGATTGTGTCAAGGGCAATAAATGCTCGTAAACCCTTGTTTCAGAGAAGATAACCCTTGTTCTCAGAGCAGATCCCACTTGGGTGTATGGAAGGGGACGATCTGAACCAACGCAGGGCCGGAGAGGAGCACATAGGAAAAGCGTAGAACCTATCCCAAAACCTCGAAAAGCCCATAAAATATGGGCCAGAAAGTAGGTTTCGGGATGACTTCTAATCAATTCAGCATTGATGGGAGTAGCCCCCGCTGATATCTTTGAGAGGGGCCAAAGGAGCGATGCCCGCTAACTCGAGCGGCCGTCGAGTGGGGGCGAGGACATTCGGGAGGAGTGGTGATCGCATCCCTTGGCTCTGGTCTACTCTAGGCAAAGCTCGTGCCGTTTAATAACGCATCTAAAACGGCGCAGGACGGCCTGTAATTGGACTTTTCTTCCGTCCAGGTGTCCACAAATGTGGACACCTGTGTCTACGTTCCGACACGCCCGCGTTGATTTAGCTTCGAGAAGAAGCAGAAAGCAAAGATTCCCTGATTCCTCAAAAGGAGGATCAAGGCGCAGCACATCATCCGCCAGACCAAAATCTGTGTGCTTCTATTTAACGCTGGCGCCGCTTAACTGGTGTGCCGGCGTCTCCTTGGCCGGCCGTGGGGTTAGACGCGCGCTCGACAAAATTGATGAGTGTGCGTATGGCAATGCCTGTCGGGCCTTTCGCGCGATACGGCTTAGCGTCGTCGCCCCAGGCCGTACCTGCAATATCAAGGTGCACCCACGAGACATCGTCAGCAAACTCTTTGAGAAAAGCGGCGGCCGTGATCGTCCCGGCTTTGCGCCCGCCCACGTTCTTGATGTCCGCGATGTCGGACTTGATCTGTTTCGAGTATTCCTTATCGAGCGGCAATTGCCAAAACTTCTCGCCGACTTCCCTACCCGCTTCAATCACTTCATCAATCAACTTCTGGTCTGTGCCGAGGATCGCCACGTTGACATCGCCGAGCGCGACGGAGACGGCGCCGGTGAGCGTCGCCATGTCAATGATGCGCTTGGCACCAAGCTTTTTCGCATAGGCGATGGCGTCGGCGAGAATGAGCCGGCCTTCCGCGTCCGTGTTGATGACCTCGATGGTCTTGCCCGACATCGCTTTCAAAATATCACCGGGTTTGGTGGCTTTGCCGGACGGCAAATTCTCCGCGCAGGGCACAACGCCCAGCACTGGGATTGAGGGCTTGAGCTGGGCGATGGCCCGCATCGCGCCCAGCACCGTCCCTCCCCCCGTCATATCATATTTCATCAACTCCATGTTCTCGCCCGGCTTGAGTGAGATGCCCCCGGAATCAAAGGTGATCCCCTTGCCCACTAATGCAAGCAACTCGCCCCCCTCTGGCTGACCGGCTTCGCGCGGGGTGTACTTCAATACGATCAGCTTTGCCGGCTCTTCCGAGCCGCGTGCGACGCCGAGCAGGGCGCCCATGCCCTCCTGCTCCATACGCGCTTCGTCGAGCACGTCAATGCTCAAGCCGAACTCGCTGGCAATTTCGCGCGCGCGTTCGGCCATAATGGTCGGCGTCATGTACGCGCCGGGTTCGTTGGCAAGGTCCCGCGTGAAATTAGCAGACTCGCCGATGATGCGGCCCCTCTCAACGCCGCGCTTAAGGGCATCCTGATCAGCCCCTTCGACGATCACGACGAAGCGTTCGACCTCACGTTTTTCTTTCTCCACCGTGCGGTACTTGTCCGGCTCGAAGAGCCCGATGACGGACCCCTCGGCAGCGGACGCCGCAGTTTTTTCCACGCCTCCTTCGGCACGGGGTATGAGACCAACGGTCTTGATGTTCTTGCCGCGAAGGAATCTCACCGCCGTCCCTGCCAGTTGCGAGACCTGCGCCGGTTGATAACTTTCCCGTTCGCCAACGCCGATCAGTAGGAGCCGCCTGGCCTTCAAATTGCTGCTGCCGGCCGACAGGTGCACATAAACCGTTTCACCTTCTTTGCCCTTCAACTCTTCCGATTCAATGACAGACTTGATGACGCCGCCTGCTGCTTCGTCGAGAGCTTTCAACAGACCTTCGTTGGCCTTCTCATCCTTGAAGATGGCGACGGCGAGCGCCTGTACATCTTCGTCTTTATAATGGCCCGAGCTCCCTTGGATTTGCATTTTTGTTTCCCTCTCCGATTAAATTTGCATCTTAACCGCGGTTCGCGCGCTCTTTCAACTGGGCGCGCGTTTCTCGCTCAACGGTACGGCGTAATTCAGTTTCCCGCTTATCGTATAGCTTCTTGCCTTTCGCGACCCCCACTTCAACTTTAACACGTCCGTTCTTCAAATAAACCCGCGTGACGACGAGGGTCATCCCCTGCGTGGCCGCCGACTCTTCCAGCCGGTCTATCTCGCGCCGGTGCAAAAGAAGCTTGCGCGTCCTGAGCGGGCCATGATTCGCCCTATTCCCATGAGAGTAGGGTGAAATATGCGCGTTAAACAACCAGGCCTCGCCCTCGCGCACGGCAACGTATGAATCCTTCAACTGCACCCGCCCATCCATGACGCTTTTGACTTCGGTCCCGGTCAGCGCGATGCCCGCTTCATACTTATCCAAAATGTGGTACTCATGAAAAGCCGCGCGGTTTTGTACCAGGACCTTTTCTTCTTTAGCCGTCGTCATGATCACCGCTTTTACTCGATCTTGAATTTGCCGTCGAAGGCTTAAAACCAAAAATTGTAAATCTAAAATTCCGTATCGTACAAGGTCGTGCGCTCGATGAGGCCGCCGATACCGGCCCGGCTTACCTCTCGAACTCGCCGCGTAAGGGGCGGGCCATCAGCTCGTTGGCGGCTTCGGATGCTTTTTTACCTTCATAAAGCACGGCGTATACTTCGTTTGTGATCGGCATCTCGACGCCGAGGCGCGAGGCGAGTTGTTTCACGGCGCGCGCAGTCTTCACGCCCTCCGCCACTTCGCGCATCTCGCTCGTAATATCCTGGAGCTGACGCCCCTTCCCCAGCTCCTGGCCGACGTAGCGGTTGCGCGACAAGCTGCCTGTGCAGGTGAGCACAAGATCACCCATCGCCGCCAGCCCCATGAGCGTCTGCCGTGAAGCGCCCTGTGCCCGGGCGAGGCGCGCGATCTCTGCGAGGCCGCGCGTGATCAGCGCCGCCACGCTATTGGTGCCCAGGCCCAGCCCTGTCACCATGCCGGCGGCCACTGCTATCACATTTTTCACAGAGCCGCCGAGTTCCGTCCCCGTGACATCCCTGTTAGTGTAGATCCGCAAGTTCTGAAAGCTCAGCGCCGACTGGACCGAACGTCTGTCGTTAATGCTACTACTGGCGGCGACAATAGCCGTCGGCTGCCCGGACGCAACCTCCTGGGCAAAAGACGGCCCGGAAAGGCAGGCAAAGCGTGGCGTAAAACTTTCCGCTAATTCATCAGTCAAAATCTCTGAAATACGCTTCCCCGTCTCCGCCTCAATTCCTTTGGTGGCGCTGACAAAGAGCATCTCCCGTCTTAAATCAGGCAGCATCAGCTTAATGAGCTCGCGCGTCACATGCGAAGGTGACGCGAGCACAACGAACTCCGCGTGACGCAAAGCCGCGCTCATGTCATTCGTCGCTTCAACGTCGGAAGGTATCAAGTGTGAAGCGAGATACCTACTATTCCTGTGGTTTCGGTTGATCTCTGTGACAACATCAGGATTGCGCGACCAGAGGCGTACGTGATGCCCCGCGCGCCCCGCGATAACGCCGAGCGCCGTCCCCCAACTGCCCGCGCCGATGATCGCAATGCGTTTCATCTAAGGGAACAAATGATGATTGATGAGCAAACCCTGCGCTGCTGCACTAACGATTCATAGTTTCACCTGAACCTATTTTCCGTGCCATGCATCAATCTTTTGATGTTAGCACGATGCATCAGGATGATGAGCGCACCCGCGCCAATGGCCGCCGTCATGACGGGCGCAAAGCCCACGAGCGGTCTCACAAAAAGGCTCAGCAACCAGATGAACAAAGGCAGCGCGGCGGCGGCCGTAATAGAACCGAGTGAGACATAACGCGTGGCCCCCACTACGACCAAAAAGAGCACTGCCGCGCATGCCACTGCCAGCGGCGAGAGACTGAGGAACACGCCCACTCCTGTCGCAACACCTTTGCCGCCGCGAAAGCCAAGCCAGAGAGGGAAAATGTGTCCCAGCACCGCAATTACTCCGGCGGCTGCCACCCACCAGTTTACTCCAAAGTCTGGCGTGAGGAACCAGCGGGCCAATACTACCGCCAGGGCTCCTTTCGCGGCGTCTAGGAGAAGCGTCACGACGCCGGCCACTTTCCCTGCGTGGCGCGATACATTCGTCGCCCCCGTACCGCCCGAGCCGGCATCGCGCACATCCGCGCCCTCTTTCGCACGCACGATCAAATAGCCGAAAGGGATCGAGCCGAGAAGATAAGCGGCCATGATTATCAGCACGGGACTCATCGGAAAGGATGAAAGACGAGACGCGGAGACAATACAGTATTTCGCCGCGTCAAAACATCACTATATCTCCTCGGTCGCCGCTCTTTTCATCTCTCATAATTTTAGATCAGCCGCCGGCGCAAGAGGTCGAGCGCGGCCTGGGAAGAGCGCCAGCGAATCAGGTGGCGGTCGCCGGGGACCATTAACTTGCGGTGCTCTGTGTGCGCATCGTCCGAGAGGGCGATGAAGACGAGTCCGACAGGCTTCTCTTCAGTCCCTCCGCCGGGCCCGGCAATCCCCGTCACGGAGAGGCCGAAGTCGGTGTCGGCGCGGCGACGGACGCCTTCGGCCATCGCTTCCGCGACGGGCGCGCTCACCGCGCCGTGCTCCAGGATCAGTTGCGCATCAACGCCGAGCGATCTCGTCTTGGCGTCGTTGGAATAAGCGACCACGCCCTCCCTAAAGAAGACGGAGGCGCCCGGAATCTCCGTGAGCCGCTGGGCGATCAGCCCGCCCGTGCAACTCTCGGCGGTAGCCAGCGTGAAGCCGCTGACGGCCAGCCGTAAGCTGACCACTTCTTCCATCGTCTCGCCGCGGAAAGCAAAGACGGCATCGCCCAGCCGCTCTTCGATCTGTCCGGCCAGCCCGTCGAGCAACAGTTCGGCCTCCTGCTCGCTCTTCGCCTGCGCCGTGAGATGAATCTCGATTTCGCTCTGGTTGAAAAGAATCGTCGTCTGTGGATTCTTGTACTGCGTGTAGACCGGCGCGATCCGCTCGTCAACCGCCGACTCGCCCATGCCCGCCACGCGCAAGACGCGGCGCACGACGCGTACGTCGCCCGCCTTGGCCGCCAGCCTCGGCCTCACGAACGATTCGAACATCGGGCGCATCTCGCGCGGCGGGCCGGGCAGGAGTATGACCGCTCGCCCTTCATGCTCAATATACATACCGGGCGCAGTACCGTTCGGGTTGTCGAGTATCTCCGCGCCCTCGATAGCCATCGCCTGCCGTGAATTGATCTCCGGCATCGCGCGGCCCATCCTGAGGAACTTGGCGCGGATGGTGTCCAGAACTTTTTCGTTGAACAGCAGCCTGCGTCCCATGGCGCGCGCCGCGATCTTGCGCGTGATGTCGTCCTCCGTCGGCCCAAGTCCGCCCGTCGTGATAATGACCCGCGAGCGCCGGAGCGCGTCTTTGATCGCTTCTTCGAGCCGCGCGTCGTCGTCGCCGACAATGGTTTTGAGCTTGACTTCGATGCCGATGCTGTTGAGCTTCTCGGTCAGCCAGAGGCTATTTGTGTCCGTCCGATCCGGCGTCAATAGTTCCGAACCGATGGCGATAATTTCGGCGGTCAGCATAAGTTTAGTGGCAAGTATGTCGGCAGACGGCAACGGCCATGCATTTCAGGGTGAAGCCGGAGCGACGCTGAAAACTTTTACGGCGCGCACCCACATCACGAACGGCCTGTGCGCCGGCCCTTGTTGCGCAGGTTGAAAGATACGCAGGCGCGTGGTTGTTTGCGGCGTAAACTCGAAGGCGGTGCGGTCGTAATCATCGCCCGGCTCCATTAAAGAGACGGTTCGCCACCCCTCGCTATCATCCGGCACCTGCAGTTCGACGCGGCGCGAAGGATGAAACCGGTTGTGATCAAAGCCCCAGTAAACGTAGACGGCGGCGACACTCGCCGGACGATCGAAAGCGAGCTCGATCCAGTGGGGAGTATGCGTCTCGGCGGAGGCCCAGTTGCCGCGGTTATACCGCATCCCGGCTATCCGCCGCACGTCGGTTTCGCCGCCGGTGAGGGGCGCAGCACTGTAACCATCAAAGCTGGAATCAACTTCGATGCGCGCGGGCTTCAACTCGATAAGCGCCGAGTCGGGGAAGTGGGTCGGGGCGGGCGATGCGGAAGGCGGTGGCAGCGCGCTGTGTGTTTCTTTGCCATCACGCAGCAGGTAAAAACCGGTCACACTCAAAACAGCTAAAGCGGCAAGCGTAACAGCAGTCCACACACCGCGCGTGCGCTTCCTGTGCCACTCTGCGGCCTCTTGTTGTGCGAGTTTGACCGTCGCGGGTGAGGCTCTCAATTCACGCCCGCACTCGCGGCAATGCTCGTCGCCCGGGCGACTCTCCGCCCCGCAAGCCCCGCAGGTCGGCGTCCCGATGAGTTGAGTCACGTAGTTCTGCCGAGCAGTTAACGACCCCATCGGCCCATAAATTTCCTCCGCCCCGGCGTTCTGACGAATCTGAGGCTGCGTGACCTCAGGCGGCCTGAGATCATCGGTGTCACGCCCCTCCGGCGCGTGACGCAGTGCGCGCAAAAACTCCGTCGCCGTGGCGAAACGCCGCCCCGGCTTTTTTTCCAGGGCGCGCATGATGGCCGCTTCTATCCCCGGCGTGATCTTGTCATTCAGCCGTGACGGTGGAAGAGGCTGCCGCTCGGCGTGAGCGCGCAGAATTTCTGTCCGGGAGAGATTTTCTTTCGCGCCGCCAAAAGGCGGATCGCCGGTCAGCATCTCATATAGCAGAATGCCGAGCGAGTAGATGTCTGATCGTTGATCAACGGGATTCCCTTCGGCTTGCTCGGGCGAAACATACTGCGGCGAGCCGTAAGTTCCGCCAAACGTGTCGGTATTTTCTGAGCCGACGAGCTTGACGATCCCGAAATCGGTGATCTTCACGCGGTCGCCCGGCGCGATGAGGATGTTCGCCGGCTTCAGATCGCGGTGAATCAACCCGCGGCGCGCCGAGCCATCCTGATCCAGATAGACGAAACCATGCGCGTAAGCAACGGCTTTTAATACTTGCTCAAAGATGTCGAGAGCGCGTGACAGCTCGAGCGGGCATTCTTCGCTCGCGCACAACTGGGCGAGTGAACGCCCCTGGACATACTCCATGACGATGTAATAGGTCTGTTCGGCGACGATATAGTCGTAGATTTTAACGATGCCGGGATGATCCAGTTGCGACTGGATGTAGGCCTCTTTTTCGAAACGTTGTCTCAGGCGGCGGAGGTCACGCCTGTCGCCGGCATTGATGGATTTGATCGCGACCTCGCGGGGCAGTTGAAGATGCTGGCCGCGATAAACAACGCCCATCCCGCCACGCCCGATGCGCTCTTTGATGCGATAGTTCCCGATGACAGTTTCGGTCGCCAAGCTCCCACTCCGCCGCGCATGACGGGCCCGGTCGTCACGCATCCGATTCGCGCTAATAGTTATAGCAGAAAAAGGCCGATCTGACACCGGCTTAAGTCGCTTCCGCGGGCTCTTACGCCGGACGGGGTCGCGGCTCTTTTATGTTACGAATTCAAAAGGTACGCCGGATGTGATGAAAGTGTGTTAATCGGTTTTGACTTGAAGATGTGAGATGCTCGGGATTCTGGTATTAAGGGTAAAGCAAGGCACGACATGACGATGAGGCTCAGGCCGTCTTCTTCTCTTCCTCGTAGACATCACGCAGCACTTCGGCAATGGGCCGGGGCGGAGCGACCAAGTTTTGCGGCCGGGCGGCGGCGGGCTTAATCACGGCCGCTTCGTTTGATGAGACTTGACGAGAGTTGTCGGGAATCTGCGGCGGCGCGGCGGATTCGAGCTTAGCGTTGAGCAACTCGCGGCTGTCGGCGAGCAGCGAGGCCGCGCGGTGGCGACGCGCGCGGTCAAGACTGCGGATTGCCGCCATTGTTTGCGGCGCCTCGGCGGGCTCGCGTTCAAGTTTACGCAGGATATGCACATAGCGCCGCAGCTCCGGAGAAGGCGCGAAGCGGCGACGTTCGTCTGCCAGCTCATTTTCCGCGACGTAGGAGAGGTGTTCAACCGCCGCCTCGTGTTCACCGGTGTAGTGATAGAGTGCGCCCAGCGCAAAGTAGACCAGCGGCGGCGGATCCGTCATCGAATGCAGGACGCGCTCGCCGCGTTCGATAACTTCCGCGACCTCGAACCCGTACCAGTGGCGTTCTTCATCACGCAGAATGTCATTGGCAGAGATATAGAACTCGAAGACGCGACCGGTCTCCTGATGCTCGGAGCGCTGCACGGCGCGCCAGATGAAATAGGTAATGACGGCGAAAAAGACGATCACGGACGGGGGGATGCCCATCACGGCAAGCATCGCCACGATCACAATGATGGCGAGTAATCTTTGCGCCGATTCTTTCCCCTTGCCGCTCATATCTATCTTAAATCTGCGATCTTTGATTCCGGATCCGGGTTGTCCGATCCCAAATCATTACTCACTTACCTGTAATGTGCCGGCGGATGGCGGCGCCGGCTTCCGCCGTGGAGAGCGAGCCGCCGAGATCCTTCGTCGTCTCCTTCTGCCTGATGGCTTCGCTGACCCCCTTTTCGACCGCTTTGGCAGCCGCGTCGGAACCAAGATATTCTAGCATCATCGCGGCGGTGAGAATAGCGCCTGCCGGGTTCGCCACCGACTTTCCGGCGAGCGGCGGCGCGCTACCATGAACAGGTTCGAACAATGAGACGCGCCCCGGATGAATGTTGCCGGAAGCCGCGAGTCCGAGGCCACCCTGCAGGGCCGCGCCCAGATCAGTCAGTATATCACCGAACAGATTGTTGGTAACGATGACATCATATTGCGCCGGATCAAGCACCATGAACATCGCCATGGCGTCCGTATATTGGTGATTTGCTTCGATATCGGGGTAGCGCGTCGCCACCTCTTTGAAAACACGCTGCCACAGGTCGCCGCCAAAACGTTGCACGTTCGACTTATCGGCCATGGTTACCCGCCGCCGCCCGTGCGAGCGCGCGTACTCGAAGGCGGCGGTGATGATTCGTTCCACCCCGCTCCGGGTGTTTAACTCCTCCTGGGTGGCAACCTCTTCCGGCGTCCCCTTTTTAAGGAAACCACCAGCGCCGCAGTACGCACCCTCAGTATTTTCACGGAAAACAATGAAATCAATGTCATCGACGCCGCGCTCGCGCAGCGGCGTTAAACGCGCATCCAGCAGGCGGACGGGCCGTAAATTAATGTATAGGTCCAGGCCGCGCCGCATTCCCAGCAAAATGTCCTCGGCGTGCTTATTCGAGGCGACGCGGGGATCGCCGAATGCTCCTGCCAGGATCGCATCAAAATTCTGCGCAAGCATGCCGAGCGCGCCGTCCGGCAGCGAGACGCCTTCGCGGAGAAATTTTTCAGCGCCCCAGTCAAAGTGAGTTAGTTCGAGTTCGACGCCGTAATGGTCGCGCAAGCTTTCGAGCACACGGACGGCTTCGCCGACCACTTCCGGGCCGATGCCGTCGCCGGGGATGACGGCCACCCTCTTCTTTCCCTGCGCCATTATTTCTCCTTGATCGTCGCTCCGGGTCCGGACTTGAGACTGAACGCGGAACCTTTAGAATGGCACGCAGAGCACCGGCACGCGTGAACCGCGCAGCACTTTTTCGGCCGTCGAGCCGAACAGGAGCTCTTCGGGCGGCGTTGATTGCCCGCGCACACCCATCACGATCATAGGCAGATCAAGGTCACGAGCGATTTTCAAAATCTCCACAAAAGGTATGCCGACTACAATCATGCGCTCGATGTTTACCTCGCCCGTCTCGATGCCTTCGAGCATGGTGGTGAGGTCTGCCTCCGCCCGCTCGCGTAAACGTGAAGTAATTTCGTCCGCCGTCCCCAGGCTGGCGGCGACCGCATGATTAATAAAATGCTGGTCGATGACGTGCAGCAGGGTGAGGTCGCCGCCGGGCGCGGCAATACCCGCGGCGGCGCGCACGGCGTTGACAGAAGGTAATGAGAAATCGACTGGAACGAGTATGTCGGGTGCTTTCAGCATGAGGCGCGCTCCTTTCCCGTAGAAGTAGTTATGCGCCGCGCCTGCTTGTCAGGCGCTGCTCGATGCGGGGCAGACTGGCGAATACGACATCGCCGACCGCCCTCAAACTCTGGGGCGAGATTTTATCGAGTGTGTCTTCCGCCGTATGCCAGTAAGGGTAACCGCCCAACTGTATGATGTCCACACTATCAATGCCCGCCTTGAGAAACGGCGTGTGATCGTCAGTAACACTTTCGGCGCTATCAACGAACTGTGCGCCGTAGCCTATCTCCCTGGCCGTTTGCCAGATGATCCCGGTCAGCCACGGCGTACTATAATCTTCGCGTGGGATCTGAAGATTCTTGTAGCCAATCATGTCCAACAGGATCATGGCGCGCACCCGCTTCAACTCGTTTTTGTCGGTGAGCTGAGCGACGTAATGGCGGCTGCCGTAAGTGTTGTCGGGGGCGTTCGGCTTGCCGCAATCATCCCAATTGGCGCAGAAAGCCTCCTCGCCGTCGAAAAAGACGAACCAGTAAGTGAAATGCGGCTTCTGCTTACCGGCCGCAACCACCCGCGCGAGCTCAATCAGTGCTCCGGTGGAAGAGCCCCCGTCGTTCGCGCCGACGAAGCGAAACTGTTTAAAAGGCTTCGTGTCGTAATGGCTCGTGATCATGATGACGTCGTTCGACTCGCCCGGAAGCTCCGCCGTGATGTTGACCATCCGGCGCTCGCCCGCCGGCGTCGCGGCGCGAAATTCGTCGGTCGTGACGTTCAGCCCATAAGACTTCAACTCTCCGACGATGTAGTCCCGCGCCCGGGCCAGTTCGGCGGAACTGGCCGGGCGCGGGCCTATCTCGACCTGCTTGCGGACATGCTCCATCGCTTTCTCGCCGTCGAAGGCGACGCCCGCCGGTGAAGCGGCAACGCTCGGAGACGCGGCGGGTGACACGGTGGCGACTGTCGTGGACGTATTCTCATTGCGCGACGAACCGCTCGGGCAGGCGAGAAAGCTTAAGGGGAGCACCAGGAACAGGCCAAGAAAGTAGGGCGGGCGCGCCGCCTGCGCCCGCGCGTGCCGGTCTGTGTGTGTTGTTGGTTTATGCATCTAGTCAAGCGTACGGTCGGGTGGTGATAGAAGTCCCCTTTTGGGCGGAGGCTCATTTGCTGTGTACAGTGAACTGACGCCGGCGAGCCTGCATCATCCGTTATGCGGGCGGTTCTTTTGCCGGCCCTCCCTTGGCTTCCGGGGGGCGATGTTCAGCCGGACGCCGCGCGTTGCGTTCGCTTTGGCTCATCGCCCGCCCCTTACCCGCCATGAAATCCATCACCTTTTCGCCGATGGTGAAGGGGAAGCTCGCGATGGCGTTGAGGGTTTGGAACATGGTCACGGCTTCGAGCTCAACCAGCGTGGCGAGCTTACGTTCGAGCGGTAGATCACGAAACTCTTTGCGAAAATCACTTACGGTCTCATCGGTCGTCTCCGCACGCTCGGTCACAGGCACGGGGCGCAAAACAAGATCGCCCGCGTGCTCGACCCTTGCCTGACAGGCGAGGCGTTCCCCTGCCGCGAGGCGTTCGGGACTCAAACGTGCGCGCTCGCTCTCCGTCAGAGATGAAAGAAGCATCGCCCCTTCTTCGACGATCACGGCACAAGTATCACACTCGCCGCGTCCTTCGCACTCCGCGGGTAGACGAAGGCCCAGGCGCTTCGCCGCGTCCCAGATGTAAGTCCCTTCGGCGACGATTCCGCTGCGGCCGTCCGGCCCGAATTTAATATTGACACTCATTTTTTGGCCCCATGCTGCGTCAGATACGGCATCAATAATGATATTGGGAAGACACTAGAAATTACACCTCCGTGCACCAAGAATCAAGAAAGGGCAGTAATGAAAAAGGCCGCAGGCAAAGGCAGTGATCGCTTTTGCCCGCGGCGCCCTTTTTCAGTTACCCAATTTAATTCAATTCCTTGCCGTGCGCGACGGCATACCGGATCGGGGGTTGAGCCGCGGCCTCTTCTTTCTTGTGCGCGCGCTCCTCGCGGCGGCAGTCGGCGCAAACGCCGATAATGCGTAAAAGATGCTGCGTCACCCGGAAGCGGTGCTTGGCGGCCATGGCGTCCTGGATGGCCTCGAGCTCCGCGGAGTAGAATTCGATGATCCTCCCGCACTCGGTGCAGATCATGTGATCGTGATGCTGGTGTTTGTAATTATGCTCGTAATGGGTTCGCCCGTCGCCGAAACGGACCTCACGCGCCAGCCCGGCTTCGGTCAAGAGCTTGAGCGTGCGATACACGGTCGTCTGCCCGATGTTCGAGTCTTCCTGCTGCACGAGGCGGTAAAGGTCTTCGCTCGAAAGGTGTCGTTCCGTGCGGAGGAAAACGTCGAGAATTAAATCACGTTGGGCGGTACGCTTGAGACCGGATTTTTGTATATGTTTGAGAAAAATTTCTTGCTCTTCAGTCATGGACTTTCGATCGGCTCGCTCAAATACTCCCTGCGGCCCTGAAACAGACAGTATTCTAGCACTACGCCAGCGTAGTGTGAAGAAGTTGGAAAGAGGTTGCGACACATGTTATCTTCTCATCCGTGCCGGGGTGGCGGAATGGCAGACGCTACGGACTTAATTGATTTGAGCACGCCGGCGGGAAACCCCGGCGTGAATGGAGTCAAAGTCGGCGAAACCTTAACAGGGTTCAATTGTTTCGGTGGAACTACTCAAGACATAGAAAGTGCTATGCCGAGAAGGAAAACCGAAACCTGCGTGGGCTGCAATGAGCTTCAACCCGTGAAAGGAACACTGTGCGAGAAGTGCAGGTACCAGAAAAGAAAAGAGTATCACGCCCGGCGGTATCGGGAGCTGGGTGGATACAGAGGTTGGAAAAGTCGTTATCCGCATATTAAAGGTGCGGATCGAAACGTTACTCACCCGGGTGTCTACAAAAATATTAACCTGCTGAGACGGCGTTTCAGTTCGTGCCAACTGTGTGGAGTCGACAGCGAGCCTCGAATCTTAGAGGTACATCACAAGGACAGGAATAGGGCAGACAACGAGTTGAGTAATCTGCCACTTGTTTGTCCTAACTGTCATGCGCTTGAGCATTTGAAGCTTCGTGGCTGCAAACGCAGTGAACTGCTGATGGCAACGCCGAGCTAAGGCCGGCTAAGGGACGCGGTGGTTTGCGCAAAGCCGGCAAAGTGTAGAGACGAGACGGCTCCCTCCTAAACATCCCTATGGTTGCAAGGAGAAGGCATCGTCCGGACCACAAACCGTTAGTCATGACGGGTGGCGAAAGCTATAGTGGTAAGAAAATCCGTTGGCCGTAAGGCCGTGCGGGTTCGAGTCCCGCCCTCGGCACTCACAAACTTTCGCGGTGAGCGCAATGTAATCCGTAAGGTGCGGTTCCCACTTGCGCTTACCGTTGGCCCGCGAACCGGTTGTGACCTCCCCTGTATCCCTTCTTTCGCTGACCTACCTGTACAGTGGCCACAATGCGGATTGCGAGAATGGGGCGGTGCGTGTGGTTCAGGTGGCGATGATCTTTGAGGGCAGAGTTCCGGTGGGTGGACTCGAAAGCAAATCATTTACGGATCAAAACGGGTGGCACCTTCTTATCTGGCTAATTAACGTGAGATCGACTCTCGGGGGAGAGCGATGGATCTCTTCGGGAGCAGGCAGCTTTACTTGAGTAGTCCTTTTCAGCTTGCGGGTCTCTAAGTCCTAAAGAGACAATATGTTATTTGCCAAGTTGGGTGCCGGCACACGACGGCCTAGCAGGCACTGGCGGGAGGGTTACACCCCGGAACGGGCTGTAGCCTCGATAAGTTAACTAAATACAACAATTAGGCTCGGAATCGTGGTGCTCGAAAAATAAATTTCGTAACAATTCGTCACCTTTCGTAACCTTCTTTACTAAAAAAAATTGGCGGGATTCGTCCGTTTTCGTCGCCCTGGAGGAAACATTTCGTGAGGATTCGTGAGCCCTTCCAGGGCTGGTGTTCACCGCCTAATGAGGACACGGGACGCGCGTCCCGGGCTACAAAGGGTCGCCCCTGCCGGGGCTCTGAAGAGGGAGGCAGGAATGGACGGTCGAAAGAGGTCACATTGGTTTGAGAAGGCGATAGTTTTGCTGACGATGATGCTGGCTAATGGCGCCCTGGCGGCCGGACAAGTTCGGATTGATGCCGGACTGCTTGAGGGGACGACCGGGTCCGATCCACACATCCGCGTCTTCAAGGGCATCCCCTTTGCGGCGCCGCCCGTAGCTGATTTGCGCTGGCAGGCGCCCCACGCGGTCGCCGCCTGGAAGGGGACCCGAAAAGCCACCGAATTCGGCCCGCGATGTACGCAGGGGCGAATCTTTGCCGACATGGTTTTCCGCGATCAGGGGCCGAGTGAGGATTGCCTTTATTTGAATGTGTGGACGCCGGCGAAGTCTTCGTCGGAGCGGCTGCCGGTCATGGTGTGGATCTATGGTGGCGGGTTCCAGGCCGGCTCGGCCTCCGAGCCGCGGCAAGACGGTGAGAACCTGGCAAAGAAGGGCGTCGTAGTCGTCAGCTTCAATTATCGCCTGGGCGTCTTCGGGTTTCTCTCACACCCCGAGCTGACGAAAGAGTCGGGCAAGGGCGCCTCGGGCAACTACGGCCTGCTGGATCAGGTCGCGGCTCTCCGGTGGGTAAAGAAGAATATCGCAGCCTTCGGCGGTGATCCGCGGAAGGTGACAATCTTCGGCGAGTCGGCCGGGTCTTTCTCCGTCAACGCCCTGATGGCCTCGCCCCTGGCGCGGGGATTATTCCAGCGCGCCATCGGCGAGAGCGGCGCCTTCTTTACGGCGGGAGAGCAAACGCTGGCACAGAAGTCCCTCGCCGAGAGCGAACAGATGGGCGTGAGATTCGCCGCATCGATGGGTGCGAACTCAATCGCCGAACTCCGCGGTAAGCCCGCCAACGAACTGTTGCAGGCGGCTTTAAAAGGTCAGCCGATACGGTTTGCACCAAACATTGATGGTTACCTGCTGCCCAAAGACGTGTATTCCATCTACTCGGAGGGGAAGCAAAGCCATGTCCCTCTTCTCGCCGGGTGGAACGCGGATGAGGCGAGAGCCGGCGTCGTGCTGGCAAAAGAGAGGCCGACGGTGCGGAGCTTTTCCGAGCAGGTGCGCGCCAGGTTTGGTGATAACGCCGACACCCTCCTGAAGCTTTATCCGGCCGGGTCGGACGATGAGGCTCTGGAATCTGCCGCCGAATTTGCCGGCGACATGTTCATCGGTTATGCCACCTGGAAATGGATAGAGATGCAGCACGAGACGGGGAACTCGTCCGTCTATCGTTATTCGTTTGATCAGGCCCCTCCTGTGGCCCCGGGCACCAAGGTGAATGGGGTTGATGCCACCTCGAAGGAGATCGGCGCACGCCACGCCGGTGAGATCGAATACGTCTTCGGGACGCTGAAGTCTGCGAATGTGCCCTGGCAGCCTGAGGACTGGAAGCTGTCGGACATGATGTCGTACTGGACGAACTTTGCAAAAACGGGCGATCCGAACGGGCCGGGTCTGCCTAAATGGCCTGGCTACAATAGGCGGAGCGGTTATCAAGTGATGCACCTAAGCAACGATGCCCACGCCAGTCCTGACTCGCACCGAGCCCGGTACGAATTTCTGGATGCTTACACGGCGAAATTCCGGTCGCGATAAAGGAGAGTGTCGAGAAGAGAGGGCTGATAAGCAGCAGAGCCGCGACCAAAAGTTGAACCGCCGCAGGACGCTGAGGATGCAGAGGAAACCAAGAACTATTGCCACGCGGCGAAACCGCTTTTGGTAAATGGCGGACACATCAAATTAAAAGTGCAATTGATACCCCGCTTTTAACACCGGCAACCCCCCCACACCATATCGTGCAAAGTGGCCACACGCTCACGCACATGGTCTATTAAATTGTTGTAAATTTGTTCTCCGCGCCCCGCCTCATCTTCGGCAAAACCACTGAAAGGTTTAGGTTTACGGGATCAGACTGAATGTCATGCGTAGTGGCACGCACGTTGCTCGAGATATTAGTGACGTGTCACATTGTGGATAAATTCGTGGTTGATCGCAAGGGCGCGCAAAAGGCGGAGGATTAGATGATTATTCAAATCGGCAGCAAGCCAGCAAAACACGTCCTTAGCCTTCTTGTTCTATTGGCAATTGTCGTGGGCGGTATTCTTCCGGCATTTGCACAAACACGCCGCCGCCCGTCCTTACGTAAGCGTTCACGCTCGGTCGTCAAGGCGGCGCCGGCTAACTACCACACGGTCAGCGCGGGCCAAACGATTCGTGTGCGGGTGAATGAGCAGCTCAACTCAGAAACGGCGCGTATCGGTGATCGTTTCACCACGACGACCGTCGATCCGGTTTATGCGGACGGCGTGGAGGTGATACCGGCAGGGAGCACTATCACCGGCCGTGTGACGCAGGTGCGGCGGGCCGCGAGCAGGAGCAGGGCGGGCACAGTAGGCGTCAGCTTCATCTCGCTACGGCTGCCCAATGGTATGGCACGCGCGATCAATGGGTCGCTCACTGAATTCTCGAGCCAGACGGCCAAAGCCGACCGCGAGAGTGAGGTTTCGGGCAGGTCGGCGGCGAAGCGCAATGTGGTCTTTATCGGCGGCGGCGCGACAACGGGCGCGCTGATCGGTGCCATCGCCGGTGGCGGCAAAGGCGCGGGCATCGGCGCCGGGGTAGGCGCGGGTATTGGAGCGGCGGGCGCTTATCTTTCAAAGGGCCATGAGGCGGTGGTTAAACCGGGCACGGAGTTTGGCGTTGTGCTCAACCAGAACATCGCGCTGCCCGCGGCGAATGTTCGCTAGGATCTTAAAGATCGACGACCTCGCGGTTGTCGGTGCGAAGGAGGCCCGCCGGCGAAGGGGAGAGCGCGGGCGGGCTTCCAACAGCAGTTCTACGAGATCGGTCGCCCCTGTTATTACGTAAGTGAGCGACCGCGCAGAGAGACCCGCTGCGAAGGGGAGAGCGCAGCGGGTTTCTCTTGCGTTAATCTGCTTTACGGATCAGTATTGATAGAATTTGTCGAAACTCTTAGAGCATATCTCACTTGGATGTATGGAGAGAGGCGATCTGAACCACAGAGGACACAGAGGGGCACAGAGGGAAAGCTTAAAAGGATTCAGGATTGATGGTAGCAGCTCCCCGCCGATTAATGATGACTCCTCCATACCTACTATTGTCACCGCTCTTGTTGCTGCGGCGGAGGGGTGGCAATAGAACCGATATGAGAGAAGTCTAACGGTTATTTCACTATCGTCCTACTCTGGGCCTCTTCCCTGCGGTGGTCCAATTCCGGGTGGCGATAAAGGACGCGTCCGGCGACGATTGTAGCGACCGCCGCGCCGCGCATGGTCCATCCGTCAAAGGGGGTATTACGACTTTTAGATTTCGAGCGCGCGGCGTCAAACGTCCAGCGCAGGTCGGGATCAAGAATAGTCACATCGCCCCACGCGTTTCTACGCAGCGTCCCCCGATCCTCCAGATTGAAAATCCGCGCGGGATTTACCGAACACAACTCCACCAGCCGCTCCAGACTAATCGTGCCTTCATGCACCAGTCGGTCAAGCGCGAGGCCGACGGCCGTCTCCAGACCCGTGATCCCGAACGGCGCGTGGTCAAATTCAAGAGATTTTTCATCCGCGTGGTGCGGCGCATGATCGGTCGCAATCGCGTCGATCGTGCCATCGCGTAATCCTTCGATGATCGCCGCAACGTGATCGCGGCTACGCAAAGGCGGGTTCATTTTCGTGTTCGTATCATAGTTTTCCACCGCTTCGTCAGTCAGCGTCCAGTGGTGTGGCGCGACTTCGCAGGTGACCTGAAGCCCACGCTCCTTGGCGCGGCGGACGGCCTCAAGAGCGCCACGGGTGGAGACGTGCGCCAGATGAACGCGGGTGCCGGTCAACCGGGCCAGCAACAGGTCGCGCGCCGCGTCCAACTCTTCAGCCGCGGCGGGTATTCCGCGTAAGCCGAGCAGCAGCGACCACCTACCTTCGTGCATCACGCCGCCCGCGGCCAGCGAGCGGTCTTCACAATGGTCTACTACCGGCAGGTCAAACCCTCGGGCATACTCCATCGCGCGGCGCATCATGCCCGCCGTCGGGACCGACCGTCCGTCATCAGAGACGGCGACGATCCCGGCGCGTTTCATTTCGCCCATCTCCGCCAGCTCAGTACCCTTGGTTTCCTTCGTGATTGAGCCGACGGGGAATACGTTTGCCAGCCCGGCCCGCTCCGCCTGCTCGATAATGAAGCGCGTGACGGCGGGGCTATCGTTGACCGGATCGGTGTTCGGCATGGCGCACACGCTGGTCCACCCGCCGGCGACGGCCGCCGCCGCGCCACTCGCGATCGTCTCTTTGTACTCATGACCGGGTTCGCGCAGGTGCGTATGAAGGTCTATGAAACCTGGCGCAACAACGAGTCCGGTCGCGTCAAAGATTTCGGCCCCCTCCGGCGCGGCTTCGCTCCGGTCAAGCAACCCGGCGACGCGGCCGTCCTCGATCAGCAGATCCTTGCCACTGTTCTGTCGCTGCGACGGGTCAACAACATAACCGTTCGCGATCAGCAATCTCATCTCTTATTCCGGACCCCGTTCTTTTTTCCCTTTTGAGGGGACGGTGCGACGTCGCGCGCATCGATATCGAGGCGCGCCCCACCGGCCAATAGGTAGAGCACGGCCATGCGCACGGCAAGGCCGTTGGCGACCTGATCCAATATTAGCGAGCGCGCGCCGTCGGCGACATTGGATGCGATCTCGATGCCCCTGTTGATCGGCCCCGGGTGCATCACGATGGCGTCAGGCGCGGCCCTCTCTAAGTGCTCCAACCGCAGACCGTAATGCACGGCGTATTCGCGCATGGAGGGGAAATACGCCGCGTCCTGCCGCTCGCGCTGAATGCGTAGAACCATCACAACGTCCGCGCCGTCTATCGCCTCCTCGATGCGGCGTTCGAGCCGCAGCCCACGATCGACAAGCTCGGCGAAATCCGCCGGCACGAGCGTGCCCGGCCCGGCGAGGCGCACGCGAGACCCGAGCTTTGTCAGGAGGTGCACGTTTGAGCGCGCCACGCGGGAATGAAGGATGTCGCCGATGATCGCCACTTCAAGGCCCGCCAGCCGGCCCTTATGTTCGCGTATGGTCAGGGCATCAAGCAGCGCCTGGGTCGGGTGCTCGTGCGCGCCGTCACCGGCGTTGACGATGCCGGCACGGCAAATGCGGGCGAGCTGATGTGGGGCGCCTGAAGACGAGTGGCGAATGACGATGCAGTCGGGAGACATCGCTTCGAGATTACGCGCCGTGTCGAGCAGCGTCTCGCCTTTAGTCACGCTTGAAGTGGAAGCGCTGATGTTAATGGCGTCGGCGGACAGGCGCTTTGCCGCGATCTCGAATGATGTGCGCGTCCGCGTCGAGGGCTCGAAGAAAAGGTTGATGACGGTACGGCCCCGCAGGGTCGGAACTTTCTTGATCTCGCGGCGCGAGATGTCACGGAAAGATTCCGCGGTGTCGAGTATATAGACGATCTCGTCCGCCGAGAGGTCGCGTATGCCGAGCAAATGTTTACGCGCAAAAGATTGTCGAGGCGTCTTGTTCATCTCGTTTACCGTCTCATAGACAGGATGGTACCTGCCGTCAACGCTTTCCTGAACAACAAAAAAGCGGCCACTGCTGGCCGCCTCAGGAAATTTCCGTCGCCGGTCGCTCGACAATTGCGACGCCTTCGTCTTCATCAAATTCAGTGAGCATTACTTTGATAATCTCGCTCTTTTTTGTCGGCACAATTTTGCCGATGTAATCGGCTTGGATCGGCAACTCGCGATGCTCTTTGCCTCGGTCTATCAGCACCGCGAGTTGGACGCGGCGCGGGCGGCCGAAGTCTATTAACTGATCGAGCGCCGCGCGGATCGTCCGGCCGGTATAAAGCACATCGTCAATGAGGACGATATTGCGGTTCCTGATGTCGCCGGGAAGTTCCGTGCGGTTGACGACCGGGTTAGCGCCGACCGTTGAAAGGTCATCACGGTAGAGCGTGATATCAAGAATGCCGACGGGCGGACGCTCACCTTCAAGATCGGCGATCCTGTCCGCCATGCGTTCGGCCAGAGGCACGCCGCGCCTTCTGATACCGACAAGGTAGAGGTCGCCCGCGCCGTGATTCTCTTCGACGATCTCGGAAGCGAGGCGCGACAACGCGCGATTGATGCGCGCGCCGTCCATGATCCGCGCTTTCTCCACAAATTCCATCGGCGCGGATACTATCACAGAGCCACAGGCCAAAGGAAGATACGGATAGATTCGTGATTCTTAACATAAGTTTTCCGGCGCGTAATCCTTATGCTTCAAACAAGGGGCCTCTTCATAAGAGGAAAGGCGCATAACGCGAGATTGACCGGCGGGTGAGTTCCTGACCAACAAGGTTCAATTTGGTTCGCGTCCGGTCGGATTACTGTTGGGCGTGGGGGTTGCGCCACTGAGTGTTCTTGCCTTAATGCGTCAGCCCTTCTGTTCAGAGCCGAGTACGATGTCGAACCCTACCGCAAGTTCGCCAATGCGAGAATCTTTGACGGGCACGAAATCCACGGTCACAGACTCTTGGGCTTTCGCGTCGCCAATGCCTCGATAGATGCCATCCCGCAGGTTATCGGGATACCCCTTGATATAGAGTTGAGTAGTCCAAGGGACGCCCCCACGTATCTTGATCTTGAAGTGGATATGCGGCGCGAGGCGGCCAGGATAACGCACCGGCTTGATCGTGCGAAAGTAATACTCGCCGCTCGACCCGGTCAGAAAGCGCCCGAAACCCTGGAAATTCGCGTCGAAGTTCTTCTTTGAGCCGCGCTCTTGCAGGTAGACAGAGTTGTGGTCGACCTGCCAGATTTCGATCACGGCGTTCCTGACCGGCTCGCCCCTGGCGTCGAGCAGGCGGCCGCCGAGGTGCGTAATCTCTCCTACGGCGGGCGTGATCGAGTCGTTGATGATCAGCAGGTCGTTGTCGGTGTCTAGTGGGAGCTTGCGGGGATAGAAGGGCCCTTCCTCCACCCAGGCTGTCTCCTGCATCAACTCTTCGGCGAACGCACCGCGGACGGCGAAGAAGCTGGCGGCGAGACCGGTACTGTGCAGGAAATGACGGCGTGTCAATGTAGGATGAGCGTTTTGCATAATCATTTAAACTCTGCCGGACTTTCTATTGTTTCTGTCTTCCTGCATCAATTTGACGTCCACAGCGGACGGCGACTTAAGCTGCCGCACGAATCCTCATCTTTAGAATACCCCTTCGTGGCAGCCGGCTTCATTGCGTGGTTGGGCGCAAGGTTCACCGCGCCGGCGCGGCGGCACTAGACGAAGGCTGAGCCCATATGGGCGCCGGCCCCGGCGCCACCGCTAGTTCGACCGCGCCATCTTCCAAGCCCTCTATCGTTGACGGTCCCGCAAGATCGAAAGATAAGCGCTCCAAGGCCCCGTTGCCTCGCTGTACACCTTCGCCATCGTCCGCGCTATCTGCGCCACGTGGTCCAGGTCGTGCACCACCCACGTCGCCAGCAGTTGCCCGAGTGTGACCTCCCCGAGTTCAGGATGCAGCCCCCGGCGACCAAGGTCCTCCCCCGTCAGATTCATCCCCACAAGCTGAGCGACATTCTCTCGCCGAAGTTTCGCAAAGGTCGCCAGCAATTCACCCAGGCGCTTGCCCTGGCTCTCGGTAAACTGGGTCATTCGGTCGAACGGTTCGAACGGTCGCGTCTCGCCTGCCATGATGTGGCGTGCCCGCGGGATCCAGTCTGTGCGCTCGCCATGGATGAGGTGACCGATCACGTCGTAGGGCGACCAGGTGGAGGCGCCTTCCGTTGCCCTGACCCACGTCTCGGGTAAGCCCTGGAGCAATGCGCTCAGGCTGGCGGGCGTTCGCTCAAGAATCGCCACCACATCATCCAAATTAAGTCCGTCATGTTTCATCGCCGTCATTCTCCTCGGATACGACTTCGAAGCGCTCGTTTCCTCTCAGCGGGCCACGAGTAGCGGTCAAACGCTCGGGTTGAGGCGCCCGCAGCACACCACATCTTGAGGAGGCCGCTGATGGCTGGTCGGCCCCCAACCCCCTGTTATGCGGCGCTGCCGCCGAAATCTGGCGGCCGGTCGTTGGCCAATGACCGGCTCAGCCGATCAACGCACTCGCCGCAGACGTGCCCTCCGCCCCTGCCACCGAACATCTTCACGCCTGAAGTAAAGCGCTGCCCGCAGATCGCACAACTCGGACCAGGGCACGGCTTCTTCGCACGCACCCTGCGCTCAGCCGGCTCATCCGCTTCACCCGCCCTGACCACTCTGAAGGTCACCTCGTCGCCGACGCTCAGCCCACACTCGACCCACTCCAGGACCTCCTCCGTCCCCTGCTCACCTTCGACGAACCCGCAGACTTGGAGGATCACGCCCTCCTGATCACTCAACTGGAAAGATGGACTGCGGTGGCCTCGCCACCTGAGGCCCGCGACGAGGGAGCCGTGCTCACCGACTCCTGCCCGGCAGATACGTTCTCTGTTTAGTTCCACCTCGTAGCTGATCATCACAGAATCTCTAAAACTCACGTTAGGCGCATAAGGCCATATTCACCCGCGCCTGATTATCTAATCTTTAGAGCGCAACCTA
>CAYLJO010000039.1:0-35844 GCA_964383905.1 uncultured Blastocatellaceae bacterium | reverse complement strand
CCGGAGTGGCCTTTCATTCACGGCTTCCCTACCCCTAGTCCTGAACTGATACCAACTTCTCGATGGTTCCATTACTGTCGCAATAGTGGAACCATTCGGCTATCACAACAAATATTTACTGATCTTATATGTGTAAAGACTCCTTTTGTGAAACATTCTTATATACGCCTAATGTGTGACTCTTCTTAGGCAGCGACCAAGTTGCAAATTCAATAATACCATCGCCGTATGTGACAAGACTTTACGAATCAAGCGATGCTGAAAATGGCACAAGTCATGGGCGCGAATCTGAGCAGATTGCGCTGTATCTGCCGCCGCAGTTCATACCCGCCCACACGGGGCCTAGCCCCAACTCGCGCGAGTCTGGCAGTCGGCTCACCGAGGGCTTCGCCGCGCACCAGCAGCAGGAGTTTCGAGGGTGTCTGCCGCGTTCTGGCAAAGATCGTCCCGCTCAAGAGCGTGTGGTAGCCATCAAATCTCTTGCATCGCCGCGCGACCTACAAACCATTTTGCTAGGCGACTCGCCACTCGCTGGTACGGCAAGGCAGACATTGCAACCCGTCAGGATGTAGCCGCCGCTCTAGCCAGTGCAGACATGCTTCCCCATCCGGCAGTTCGTCTATCAGGAAGTCAATCATGCTGTGCGAGTCTATCGCTGACCCGCAGTTAAAGGAAACATGAGATTTATTCAGCCTTAGAATTTGAGCGTGAAACATGGACTATTCTTGAAGATCGGCGCCGATTGACTTTGGCTATTCGGCCCTACTAAGTGGAGTTTTAGATAGATCTTTCATATCGAACCCGTCGTGACTATACATCTTGGTAGGCAGCAGGCTCTGGTTCAATCAAACTTGACTTTAATGATTTATTCTCACTGCTAGGATTCACCAATTTTCTTGCCTTGATTATTAAGATTTTCGTGCAAGCACCTCACTACACCCCTCCCCTGATCTCCATCTTGGTATCTCCATCCAGTACCGCCGCACTCGGGGCAGCTTTGCGCCTGCTCGCTTGTAATCGTCCGGCTTTCTGAAGCCGACTTCCCTTCTCCGGTCATTTGCCTCTTATCCAGTTTCCAGAGCCGTCGCCTTAAATGCTCGGCCAGGAATGATGGAACAGATGAGACAGTGGTACGTGCAGCAGCGATCTTCAATTCCATAATCAAAACATTAGCCAGTTCTTGCCAACGCGCGCTTTCAACTTTTGATGGTTCCCTGCCAGTAATCTCTTTTGCCGCCTGTCGCCAAGCTTCTGCGAAAACCGCGAGAGCGTCATCATCATCAATCTCAGTATAAGTCTTAAAAGAAGTCTTAGGCGTATCGTAAGTTGTTGATTCTTCAAGGGATGAAGTATGCCTAGTCTGACTAGTTTCTAGTCTGACTAGTCTGTCTAGATTCTGGGCAGACCCAGTCATACTAGTCTGACTAGTCAGACTAGGCATAGTATCTGAGACTTCTTCGGGTAAATAAACGGTGTATTCGTTTCCGTCATGTTCTCCGGTAATGTGCCGCACGCTGACGAGACCGACACTGATCAGACGTTCAATATTGGCGTCGAATGTCACCCGTGATCCGATATGAGCTTTGGCCATGAGCTTTGGACGAGAAATACGCACATTTCGGGTAGGCACAATGGCTCCCCGTGTCATTGAATAGAGGCAATCATAAAGTTGCTTGCTTTTACCCGTAAAGAGTCCTGCCGGGACAGCCTGCCGACCGATAGAATTTGCCACCCTTGTAAAATCACGTCTTGGCGCAATTGAAGACTCATCAAGAGAAGTATGACTAGTCATACTAGGCTGACTAGTCATACTAGGCTGACTAGTCATACTAGGCTGACTAGTCAGGGTTTCATCTAGTTGCTCAGTCTTAACCCTATCCTTTAAGGATGCAATCAGGTCCTCATGGGGCAACCGGAGGGCCTGCGGTACAGTTAAGCCGAGCTTCTTCTTGGGTTTTGGTGTCCGCAGAGCGTCCCCAGTTTTCGGTTTAGTTTCGGCCATAAACACCTCACTTTACGGCAGATAGCCTTTGCTTCGTGACTCCGAGGCGGTCCAGTACTTCATCCGTTAAGCTCCACAATTGATCGGCAGCCCGATGTGTTTTCGCATATAGGACAGCTGGCAGCTTTTGCGAGGGAGCTTCGGCGACCTTTGAGTAATCATGTAGATTGGTGTCGAAAACGTGCCCGACGAGGCTAATAGCGGCCTCAACAGCGCTTCGTGATTCAGCCGACAGGTTTCGCTGGGGCTTATAGAGATTGATCACGGCGCCGAGCATTTGAAGGTGAGAATTAACATTCTTGCGAACCTGTTCAATTGTATAGGCCAGGTCTGAGAGCCCTTGTAATCCCATTGCATCAGCGGCGCAGGGAACCAGCACATAGTCAGCAGAGTAGAGTGCGGCTGTCAGTAGCTTGCCGAGTTGTGGCGGGCAGTCAATAAAAACGAGGTCGTATGCGCTGCCATGCTCCTTGAGCTGGTTTCGCAGCCTGTGGGTCAGGTAGTCAGGCTGCATCTCGAAGCGCGCCAGGCGAATATCGGCCGGAACTAGATCCAGGTTTTCGATTGGGCTCTCAACAATCGCGTCATCTAGCGGCAGTGGTTCTGTCTTAATGCCCGTCGGGGATTCTGGTTCGATCAGGACGTGCGAAAGAGTAGCCTCATAAACATCGGGTTCTAACCAACTGCTTGTCAGGTTACCCTGTGGATCACAATCGACAGCCAAGGTTTGGAAGCCGTGAAGCGCACAACACGCAGCCAGTTCTCGTGTGACTGTGGTTTTTCCGACGCCCCCTTTCTGATTAGCTACTGCCACTGATATCATTATGCTGCCTTTCTGAGCCGAAGCTCCATAAGTCGGTCCACATCAACAAGTTGTACTAATTTAACGCGTTTATCGAGGGGATCAAGCTGGTAGGGGAGCGTACCTTCGGCCAAGAGGGAAGCCATCTTCTTCTTGCTTACGCCAAGCAATTTTTGAGCTTCTGTTACATTAATTAGCTGGTCGGGCATAATATACCTCCAAAATTTTATGTGGAACTATAAGAGACCGATCACTACACGTCAATACCTTTGTGAACCAATTTTGCGCTAGAGAACAGAGGATAAGTAGATTTCTAACATTAGGGGGTCCGACCAGCCTGTCAAATCGCCCTCCTTAAAGTCAAAGAAGGCGCCCCGGCCTTTTAGTTCGGTCTTGCTTTTATCCTGTAGCATAATGTGGTGTTGCCACGCCAGCGCTGGTTAATCTTTGGTCTCGAGAATGAATTGAGCGAAGGCCCGCATATTCTTGACATTATCTGCATCTGAAATTTAGAGTCGTACAAGTTTCAGGTCGTGTAAAGAATCCGAAAGTGAACGGCCGCTTTTGCCCAAGCCGTTTCGCCCCGTATTCAAACTCTTCGCTAGAACCGAGAGGTGTAAGAGAACCATTAGATTTAAGGAGTATCGATCTTGAAACGGCGCGTGGTAGTTACAGGTATCGGTCTTATCACCCCAGTTGGAAACTCCGCCGAGGCGGCCTGGTCGGCACTGATGCAGGGAAAAAGCGGTGTCGACTTCATCAAGAGATTTAATACCGAAAAGTTCCCCGTGCGTATTGCCGCCGAAGTCAAAGACTTCGACCCGCTCAATTACATTGAGAAAATGGAACTGCAGAAAATGGGTGCTTTCACCTACTACGCGGTTGCTGCTTCCGATGAAGCCGTACGCGATAGTGGGCTTCGCGTAACGAACGGTAATGCTGAGAGAGTCGGCGCCTATATCAGCAGCGGCATCGGCGATTTCTGGTCGATTGAAGAAGAGCACTCGAAATTCTTGCAAAAGGGGCCGAGCTGCGTATCACCTTTCTTATTCAGCAAGATGTTCCACAACCTGGCTGCCGGACAAGTCTCCATACGGTATGGAGCTAAGGGCCCTAGCCTGGCGACTGCCACAGCTTGCTCGGCGGGGGCGCACGCCATCGGGGACAGTTTTAAAATTATCCAGCGTGGTGACGCCGACGTAATGATATGCGGTGGCACAGAAGCAACAATCACGCCGATGAGCGTCGCCGGCTTTGCCGCACTGCGCGCGCTCTCTGTACGTAACGACGATCCTCAGTGCGCCTCTCGCCCGTTTGAGCGTGACCGCGACGGCTTCGTCATGGGGGAAGGCGCGGGCATCATGATTTTAGAGGAGCTTGAGGCAGCCCGACGCCGCGGAGCACGTATTTACGGCGAGATCGTCGGTTACGGAATGACCGGCGACGCCCGGCATATCACCATGCCTGATGAAACTGCCTCGGGCGCGGTTCGCGCGATGCAGGTGGCGCTTAAAGATGGTGGTATCGATCCACAAAATGTTGGTTATATCAACGCACACGGTACG
This sequence comes from uncultured Blastocatellaceae bacterium, assembly GCA_964383905.1. GTDB lineage: Bacteria > Acidobacteriota > Blastocatellia > Pyrinomonadales > Pyrinomonadaceae > CAYLJO01. The sequence goes on along the minus strand of CAYLJO010000039.1, from coordinate 31,475 downwards.
TCAACATCTTACAACGACAAGTACGAAACCATCGCAATTAAAAAGGCCTTCGGCGAGCATGCTCATACAGTGGCGATCAGCTCGACGAAATCAATGACCGGCCATTTACTGGGCGCAGCAGGTAGTGTTGAAGCGGTCTTTTCAGTACTGGCCATTTACTATGGAAAACTCCCTCCGACTATCAATCATGATAATCCGGATCCGGATTGCGATCTGGATTATGTGCCTAATAAAGCGCGCGAAGCGCGAGTTGAGTACGCGCTCTCAAATAGTTTTGGCTTCGGTGGAACGAACGCGGCACTGCTCTTTAAGCGTTACGAATAGCAAGCGAACTCATTCTTATGGCGGAAAAGCAGTTAAATTAAGATTCGTGATGGAACACCCTGGCAAGAGTATTGAGGTCATTCGTACGTATCTACAGATGGAGACTTCGGAGGAGTTGCGACCGGCAAAAATCATGGATGCTCCTGTTCGGATTGAGCTTGCGAGGAGCTGTCCGGCCTCATTTTATCGTTACCTCTACAGTGAAGTCGGCCGTCAATATCATTGGGTTGACCGGCTGGGGTGGACAGAAGATGAAATCCGGGCGCACCTTGCGCAAAGCGGTATCTCGGTTTGGGTGATGTATTATGCCGGCTCGCCAGCCGGATACTTTGAGCTTAAGCAACACGAGGACGGTTCGGTTGAGATCGCCTACTTTGGTCTCCTGCGGGAATTTATCGGGCGCGGATTGGGCAAGCATCTGCTGACTTGCGCGGTCGAGCTGGCGTGGCAGGCCGGGCCCAATCGTGTGTGGCTGCACACTTGCACGCTCGATGATTCCGCCGCGATGCCTAATTATCTCAAGCGTGGGTTCAAACCATTCAAGCAGGAATCTTACCTGGCGCACCTATAATCAACAGATTGAAGTCACTTTGAAAAGTGATAAACGCCCGGTGCTGTGGATGCATTAATGCATCCACAGCACCGGGAAGGATATAGGCACCCTTTAAGAAATAGCTTCCCGGTTATTTCGTGGTGCCGGAGGCGCCAGCGCTCATGCCGCTCTGCTTACCGAGCAAGCGGGCCAGATGCTGCTTCAGTTGCTGGATATGCTGCTCGTCATCTCGCCGGATTTGTTCGAGCAGATTTTTGATTTCCGAGTCACCCTGCGCATCACGCAGGTACTTATCGTAAGCCTCAAGTCCTTTCGACTTTTCGTACAACATCGTCACGATGTTGTAGGTTAGGTTATCGAGCGGAAAATTCCCGCCAGAGCCTGTACCGCTTTGATTTGTCGTTGCCATTTTGTCCTCCTTTACCTTTAATTCACTCCATATTGGTAAAATGTGCAACCATTATGCCGCGTTGAGAATTGAAGATTAGCAGCCTTTAAGTGAATTGTTTTAGGTCGATTTCTCCTGCCCGGCGTATAGATTTTTGATAGCTATATTGGTTCTCAAAACCACGTGTCTGACAGCATGACAAGAGAAGGCAAAAGCGGACCGGTCGATTGATCCATACCAGTAAAATGCCCCTGAGGGCGCAAAAAGAGCGGAAGCGCTGAACTCTCCACTTCAACGCTTCCGCCGACTCACCCACTCACTTCACGAGAAGGAATGCTCTTGCCTACAAATCCAGAATATAAAATAGATGGACAAAGATGGTTACAGTTATATTACAACGCAATTATGTTGTTATTGCCAATATACTTCGCCGGTTATAAACCAGGGCTGAATTTTTCGTCGGGATTCGTCAAGTTATGTCCGTTTTGTCCCCCATCTCATTACATCCGTGTTAACAAGTAGGAGTGAGGTGTCAAAGACCCCCGAGGGGCATTGATCCGACGTTCAATGCCATGCGCTGTAATTATAGCTGATGCATCGGAATTATTATGCATGGCAAAAATGGAGCGGTTGATGGTGGCGGAAGGCAAAGAGATGATCGCGCCTGCTGATACTAATCTTGCATTAATTTGTGCCACTTTCGTTTTCCGTCGGCTTAAGCTTCTCAAGTAGGCCCATGGTTGCTGTGGCCCTCTCTTCCCAGGCCCTTGCTATTTCTCCGAGCACATCCTGGTACATTCGGTGACGCTCAATCCAGGTGGAAGTCTCTCCCGCAAGCCAATTAAGGGTTCCATCGGCGTCCTGGCCCAAGAGCGTTTTAAGGATGAACCTGCGTTCTCCCATTCTTAATCCGAGTCCGAGCCGGCGTGCGGCGCGGCTGAAGTCTGTGCGCACCAGAATTATTCCGCTCCGCGCGGGGCTCAAGAGTGACTGCAGAAACTCTTCGACTTCGCCACTCCGAGGGTCAACCGGTCCCCGAGCTTCACGCAGGTGAAGCGGCAGTGACCCTGGCTTTCCGATAGCCTCTGCCTCTGCGATAAGCGCTTCGGTCAATAGCGCTCCCCATTTCTGATAAAAGGGCGGGGCCAGATCGGCCAACTTACTTAGATAGACCGGGAGCCAACTCAACAGGTGCTCCCAGAGGAAAGCCTTTCGCGCGTGGCGCCAGCCGTGGCGGCGCGGCGGATCACTTTCTTCTTCTTCCAGTCCGGTAAATCGTGCGTACAATGCCAGCATCACCGCCAGATGATCGGGCTCCGCCGGGGGAACTTGGCCGAGAGCGCGCCAGAAGCCGGCGACCCGGTCGCGCGCTTCTCCCCCGAGCATCCCCTCCGCTCCCAGGTAGACCGAGGCGTAAGGATAGAGTTGGAAGACGAAGAGGTCTGTGTATTCGCTTGCTTGAGGGACGGCCCCGAGCTCCAAGGCGCCGGCCAGATGCGCGGTCTCTGCCCGCGGGGGCTCGGCCAAAGCAGCGAGGGCACGAAAGAGTTCCATCACTTAATGGTGAGTCAGTCTTAATACCGGCACTTTGGGGCAAGAGGCTAAAGCCTGGGGCCACGTACGGCTATTTCATGGCACCCCGTTGTGGCTTTTGACTAGCACAGATCATTCTACACCTACCAAATCTTGCCGCGCGGGTAGACGATAAAATTCGCGGGCCGGTTTGAGTGGTCGCATGAGCCAGTAAGGCCGGCGCGTGCCATCGGGCGAATACTCGCCGGCAGGACGTGTCATGGCAAGCCATTTCCTGTAGACTTCGCGCGATTTGTGTGTATCAACTGAAACGTCTCCGTACTTATCACCCGGCCCGGCTTTCTTGACCCGGACGGCCTGATGCCAGCAGTGCATGCCGGAGATGGGGTCGGGGTGAACAGGAAAGGTCAGATTCTGATGCACCCCGACGTCGGTCCACCAGATGCGCAACGTGTCCGGGTCGCTTGATTGGTAAGGCGCGCCGCCTTTCTCACGTTTCAATCCCCACCGGCTTCCCTGATGATCAAGCGTCACGGTGGCCATCAACTGCCGCTGTCCGTCCTCGCCGAGCTTCCAGCGCCCCATGTGATGGCTACAGGCCACAATCCCGGGATGAATGCCCTCTGTGACCCATGCCTTCACGACGAAGTAGCCGATCTCTGTTTCCACCCGAACGAGGTCGCCGGTGCACACGCCGAGGCGCGCGGCATGGGTGGGATGAATCCAGAGCGGATTCGTGTGTGCGATTTCGTCGAGCCACTTGGCGTTGGCGCTACGGGTGTGGATCTGGGTCGCGAGCCTGAAAGTGGAGATCAGAACCGTTTGGTCCTCAGCCAGGTTTTGGCGATGAATGTGGCTTCGGATGTAAGTAGGGATGACGTATTCAGGCCAGCCCCAACGGGCAAGGGTGCGCGAGTAAAACTCAAGCCGTCCGCTCGGTGTAGGGAATCCGCGCAAGATCTGCCCGTCAACTTTTACCCCAACGGGTCGCCGGCCTTCCGGGTCGGGATCGGGGCTGGGCGTTGGGACAATATTAAGTAATAGAGGCTTCGGCGTTCTGGTATAGACTCGGCCGAACCTGTCCTCGCGAAGATCCTCAAGCTCACCGGGCGGCACGGCCTCTTCATAAATCGCGCCAACTCTCTTGCACACCTCGAACGCCCCGTAGCGGCGCATGTACTCAATCGGCGTCAGATTTTCGGCGGCAGCCTTTTCAGTTAAGCCTGGGACCGAGTTCTCGAAGATGTAGCCGTAGTACTCGTCTACGCCGAGCCGCTCGCCGGGTTGTTGTTTGGACTCAACAAACTGGCGGATACCGAGGTTGCCATCCGGGTCGATGCGCCATGACAGCTCAAGCCAGAATTCATTCTCCTCCCAGACCTCGCCAGGGTTGACTTCGCGTGTGTCGCCGACCTTCTCACCGCGGCGCTGGCGCGCGGCGCGCAGCACCGGCTGGCGAAAAGCGATCCACTGCGCGTCATGCGTCTCATAGGAATGTAGGTCATGGCGCTCGGAGCCGTGTCCCATCGGGAGGATGTAGTCCGCGAAGTAGGACGTTTCGTTCCATGTCGGGGTTATTGCGACGTAACAGCCGATCAATCTCTCATCCGTCAGAGCTTCGACCCACGAGAAGCCATCAGGATTGGTCCAGACGGGGTTGTAGACGCGTGTGAAGTAGACTTCGAGTCTCCCGCGGCCATCCTTGAGGAAATGCGGCAGCAGGAAAGAGAGCTCGTTGACCGCGAGTGGGTACTCGGTGGGCCAGGTCAGCTCGTTCCATGTACGCGGGTGCGGCGGGGTGTGGATCGGCTTCGGGACAAACTTGTTCCAGGCGTTGGGAAAGACCCCGCCCTCTGTAGCGACCGCGCCCATCAACGCGTTCAGCATAAAGAGCGCGCGCGTCACCTGCCATCCACCGCTATTGCCTGAAGAGGCGCTCCGCCAATTATGGGTGGCGAGCCGTGTCCCGGCCGCGGAAACAACTTTGGCGATCTCTTCGATCACGCGCGGATCCACCCCGGATTCGGTGGCGGCCATCTCGAAGGTGTAGCTCTGGTAGAGTTCCCTGAGCAGGCGCTCGAAGTTTTCGAAGGTGGTCTCAATCTCCGGGTATTCAATCGCGAGGTACTCTTCCCAGTTCCACCAACGCCGCACGAACTCACGGTGATAGAGGTTGTGCTGGATCAGGTAATTGGCCATCGCGAGGACGATGGCGGCCTCGGAGCCGGGGAAAGGCGAGACCCAAAAGTCGGCATGGGTGGCCGTGTTGGAAAGCCGCGTGTCGAAGACGATCAACTTCGCGCCGCGCGTCCTGGCCTCGATGACTCTTTGTGCGTGCGGGTTGAAGTAATGACCGGCTTCGAGGTGCGAGCTGATGAGAAGGATGACCTGCGCGTTCGCGTGATCCGGGCTCGGCCGGTCAAGTCCCATCCAGTATTGATATCCGGCGCGGCTATTTGAGGAGCATATGTTGGTGTGAGAGTTGTGCCCGTCGACCCCCCAGGCCGCGAGTATTCTCTCGGTGAACCCGTCCTCCCCGGGGCGACCCACATGGTACATAATCTCATTGTGCCGCTTCTCCACGATCGCCTGACGAATGCGTCCGGCGATATCGGTCAGGGCCTCATCCCAACTGACGCGCTCCCACTTGCCCTCGCCCCTCCTGCCCGCGCGCTTGAGCGGGTAAAGAATGCGGTCGGGGTCGGCGATCTGGTTCAGTGTGGCCGGGCCTTTAGCACAGTTACGGCCGCGCGATCCGGGATGCTCCGGGTTACCCTCAAACTTCTTGACCTGCAAGCTCCCCTTATCAACGTAAGCCAGCAGGCCGCAGGCAGACTCGCAGTTGAAGCAGGTGGTGGGAACCAGCATATAACGGCGCTCGACCCGCTCGGGCCATGCCCTCGAGTCCAGTTCCGCCCAGTCATCCCAGCGCTCCTTGGGCGGGAAAGCCGCGAGGTGTATCCGGCTGGGGCCGGGGTAGAAGGTCTCGCCCCGTGCCTCTGTCTCCTTACGGGCTGCGCTCACTCGCCGGTTCAGCTCGTCCAATCTCATGGCTCCTCCTTTATGCCAGCGGCACGGACTGGCCGGCCTGAACGTAGGCGTGCTCGTAGAGTAAAAGACCCGTCAAAGCCAATGGAACGGCGGCAATGTTGAGCCAGGGGGCCGGGACTGCGAGTAATGTCAGCACGATCGCGGTCCAGAAGTATGCGCGGAACCGCCCGTGAACCATCTCCCGGACCGCCAGTCGCGCGTGCGCCGTCGGGTGGGTGAGGGTGACTTCTCCGCAGATGAACAACAGGTGTAAGAGACCGGCCGCGCTCAGAGTCCGGAGCAGAGGGCGGATGACATCTGGATCAAGCCAGGCCGCGGGGGGCAATAGCATTGCCGATCCCAGAAGCAGGGCCTGAATAAGTAGATGGGGTGGAAGCAGGGGATTCTGCCACATGTCACGGGCCTTGGCCTGGGCAAAGAGGTAGGCGGTGTATACGGCGGTCAGTATTGACAACGGTAATCCGGGCACCATCAACCAGATCTGCATACGGGTGATACCCAAAAGACTGATCAAGAAATGGAGCGCGAGGACGACAGAGTACCCGGCGATGATGAACGCTCCTTTCACCAGCCAGCTCCTCCACTGGGGCCGGGTGAAGATCATGTAGAAGCGCGCGGGATGTTCGAGGTCCCAGATCAGTAGGCCTCCGGTGGCGGCGAGAAAAGCGCCGGACATGACGGGCGCGACGAAGAGCCACAACAGGCTATCACCCCTCATCAAACCGAAGAGGACGAAGAGCAACGAAGCCAGATAAGCGCCCGAGGCGACCCCCTTGGTCCACGTGTAGAGGCTGACGCGCCAGTCCCATGGGATTGAATGGGGCACGTCGTAGGAGAGGAGCGCGGCGGCAGAGGCGTTGGAGTAATCGGGATTGCCGGAGACGACCATTTCCGGCCCGCCCTTCTGCTCGCTCCACATGAAAAGTCCGCCCTCGGGGCGCCTGGCGGCCAGCGGGTCGAGTGTCGCCTGGTGCGCCCCCTTGTAAAAGAGCTTGGGCAGCGTCTCTTTTTCGGGGCGACGCACGGTGACCGGCTCACGGTTGATGATCTGCGCCACCCTGGAGGCGGGGTCGCTCATATCTCCGACCAGGATGGCCTCGGTTGGACAGACGACCACGCAAGCGGGCTCAAGTCCCATGTCGATGCGGTGGGCGCAGAAGTTGCACTTCTCGGCGGAATGATCTTCGGGATTGATGAAGATCGCGTCGTAGGGACAGGCGGCCATACAGGCCTTGCAGCCGATACAGACGGACTTATTAAAATCGACGATGCCATCGGGCCGCTTGAACATCGCCGTGGTGGGGCAGGCGGTCGCGCAAGGGGCGTGGGCGCACTGGTTACAACGGGTCACTTGATGGGCACGTCTCACTTGCGGAAACTCTCCGACGTCGACGTGCTTAACGTAGGTCCGTGTGACCGAAAGCGGCACCAGATTCTCCGACTTGCACGCCGTGGTACAGGCGTGGCAACCGATGCACCGGGTGTGGTCAATTACTTTGGCCCATCGAGCCTGATTATTGCCGGCATCAACCATACGTTGTTCCACCAACCTCCTGCGTGGTCACCAGTGTTTGCTGAAGCATTACCTCGGACGGACATTTCATGAAATGCAACCGGGAACAGTTGCCATCGCCGGTTTATCTGTGCAGAGCACTCGTTCAGGCGCCGCCGTGAAGCCGCCCCAGTTACCCGAAGCCAAAGCGCTTCTACACTTTTATGCAATGTCGAGTCAATGATTATTGAATTGTTCTAATCTGTAGCTTCTCTATGATGTGCTAAGAATTTCGGACGGGGCGCCGGTCTGCTCTACCCGACCGTAACGCAGGGCGACGACGCGCCGGCCGAGTCGCATCGCTTCGGCGGTGTTATGAGTAACGTAGATGAACGGGATGTTGGTTCTTCGCTGGGCTACATCTATCTCCTCCAGCAGCCGCGAGCGCGTCTGAACATCGACCGCCGAGAGCGGCTCGTCGAGCAGCACCACCGCCGGGTCGGAGGCCAGGGCGCGGGCCAGCGCGGTGCGTTGCTGCTCGCCCCCGGACATGCTCCGCGGGTAGCACCGCCGCACGTGCTCAATACCAAAGAGAGCCAGCATCGCGCGCGCTCTTTCACGCTTGAGCTTGCCGCCGGTGGCCCTGTCTTTCATGCCGTAGGCGACGTTTTGCTCCGCCGTCAGGTGGGGGAAGAGGGCGTAATCCTGGAAGACGTATCCGACCCGCCGCCGCTGGATGGGAAGGTTGATGCCTGCGGCGGAATCGAAGTAAACCTGCTCGCCGATTCTTATCTGGCCCGCATCGGGCTTCACAATGCCTGCGATCGCACGGAGCGTCGTCGTCTTCCCCGAGCCGGAAGGGCCGAAAAGGATGGTGATGCCGTCGCCGGCGGTAAAGGATAGGTCGAGAGTGAAGATTGAGCGCCCGCCCGCCTCCAAACGCTTCTTGACCTCCACGTACAGCACACTCCCCCTAATAGGCGTTGGCGCCGCGGTTGAGCCTGTTGGTCAGATACACAGCCGCCATGGAAGCGGCCGTCAGGATCAGCGCTAACATTTGCGCACGCCGGTCTTCACCGCTGATCACCGCCTCGTAGATTGCCAGCGGCATGGTCTGCGTCTTTCCCGGAATGTTACCGGCCAGCATAAAGGTTGCGCCGAACTCGCCCAGGGCGCGTGTGAAGCTGAGGACCAGACCCGCGAGAATGCCGCGGCGGGCGAGCGGGAGTGTGATGCGGAAAAAGGTCGCGAGCCGGCTTTTGCCGAGGGTGTAGGAGGCAATCTCGTACTGCGGGTTGACGCTCTCGATGGCGGCGCGCGCCGAGAGCACCATCAGTGGCAGCGCCAACACGGTGGCGGTGATCACTGCCGCTTGCCAGGTGAACGTCACGGTCCACCCGGTCAGATCGTAGATGTAGGCTCCGAGCAGGCCGCGTCTGCCCAGGAGGACAATCAGGTAATAGCCGGTCACCGTCGGCGGCAGCACCAGCGGCAGTGTGAGGACGGAGGCAAACAATTCTCTGCCGCGGAAGGTCCATTTGGCAAGAATGAAACCCAGGGCGACGCCCACCGTACCGACAATGACGGTTGAGATGCTCACCACCAGGAGTGACAGCTTGAGCGGCTCCCAAATCATCTCTTTACTCGACGCCTATGAAGCCGTATCTGGTTAAGATGTTCTGCCCCTCGGAGCTGACTACCAGATCAACAAATTTTTGGGCGGCCTCCCGCTGGCGGCTCTCCTTAACGACGGCGATCGGGTACAAAATAGGGTCGTGCGAATCTTCGGGCGCGCGTGCCGCGACCCTCACCTTCCCTCCGGCGCTGAACGCATCGGAAGCATAGACAACGCCTGCCTGAACCTCCCCGCGCACGACGTAGTCGAGCACCTGCCGTACGTCTTCCGCCAAGACGAGCTTCGGTCGAAGCTGCGGTAAGAGGTTCATTCTAGTAAGTGCCTGCTCGGTGTACTGCCCGGCGGGCACGGTTTTCGGATTGCCGGCCGCGACCTTGCTGACCTGCGGATTACTAAGATCAGAGAAGGAACGGATGCCGGCTGAGGAGTCGGCGGGCACAACAAGCACCAGCACGTTACGGACAAAGTCCTTCCGTGAGGCCTGATCGATCAAGCCCCTGGCGGCGAGCTCATCCATCTGCCTGGCTCCGGCGCTGGCAAAGACATCTGCCGGGGCGGCTGATTCAATCTGCTTTTGCAAGACCCCGGAAGCGCCGAAGTTGAAGCGGACTTTGGTCGGGTTGCGGCTCTCGTAGAGCCGACCGATCTCATTAAAGGCATCCTTGAGACTGGCTGCGGCGGAGACAATCAGCTCACCTCCGGCGCGCGGGGCATCCCCCGGCGGCGCATGGTTAGTTGAGTCGCAGCCCGCGAGTAGAAGGACCAGCAAAACGCCGAGCAGCCCGTTGATTTCCTGGCAGAGCCTTCTCACTTGATAGACACTTTCGGTGAAAACAAGGGTCATCCTGGTGCGCTTCCCGCCGGAAGGCGCAGTTGCCCGGAGTTCTACTTGGCTGTTCTCTTAAGGCTTTACCTGGTGCGCTTCCGTCACCAAGGGTCATCCCCTGATAATCATGACTTCTGTCGCCTTGATCAGCGCATATACTGAAACACCCTCTTTTAAACCGAGAGCCTGGGCAGCGTCGCTTGTGATGATGGAAGTAATCATCTGGCCGCCGACATCAACCGTGACCTGCACGAGCAGACCTTCGTAACGGACTTCCGTCACTTTGCCAAGGAGCTTGTTTCTTCCACTGATGGCATCGAGCCCGACGGGTTTGCCCGGCTTTAACGCCCTGGTTTTACCGGCCCCGGTGACGCGTTCTATCTCACCCCTCGGGATGCGGTGATGTCCTCCGGCGGTCTTGACTGAACGGAGCTTACCTTTGTAGATCCACTGCTTGATGGTCGGGTAGCTCACGCCCGCGAGCTTGGCTGCCTCCAGGGGCTTCAACAAATCCATAATCTGTTTCCTATACTCTTTTGAACGTCTTATGTCAACGATATTATAACAAACATATACAGTTCAATACGGAAAGTATGTTTGCCCTTGGTGGATCTTCTTCATAGCCGGTCTCGCCGGTGTGATAAAACAGTTATCTTATCGCTTGATATGTGGGTTGCGTGTGCGCTCGACTGTTGGTTCGCGTATCCTGTGCTAACGCGTAGCGGCATGTTTTCAATTTTGGGATTGTACGATCCCATAAGCGGACACCTCCTGGCTCCCTCACGGGGTGCCCTTCACCTATAAAGCCATGATTTCCAGCCACTAAGACAGGGCATCTGCCATTGGCATGGCACTTCCTTGTCACTCCTGGGCTTCATGTCTTCGACAGACTAAATCAAACCCCAGGAGATTGGTACAAGACGAGGATTATATGTCGGGGGCAGGGGGCAAGTCCTCGGGCGGGAACGCTGGCGAAAGGCCGCGGGCAACCACAAGGGTTGCTCCTACTACTGTCCACATGGCGTGCGGCTTGATTTAGCTCGTTAAGAAAGGGTGAAGTAAAGGTTATGGGAATACTATGGCAAGACGTGCGCTATGGCGCGCGGATGTTGTGGAAGAAACCCGCCTTCACGTTAACTGCTGTTCTCACGCTCGGCTTAGGCATCGGCGCCAACACGGCCATCTTCTCGGTGGTCAATGCCGTGCTCCTGCGCCCGCTCCCTTACGATCATCCCGAACGGCTCGTGCGGGTGATGCTGACCAACACCAAGCAGGGCGCAACCTCACATAATCATGCCTACCTGAACTTCGCCGACATGCGTGCCCAGAGCCACAGCTTCGAGTCGTTAGCCGCTTACACGGACACGGGCGCGGCCTTGACCGGGGGCGACACGCCGGAGCGCCTCTATGGCATGGACGCATACCCTCCTGCGCGACCGAAGATCTCATCCTGTCCGATATAGGCCCAGGCCCGTTTCGCGAGTTCCCTCCACGCCTGCCCACCTAATTTCCGGAGCGACGCCACCGCTTAGCACGAATCCCTATCGTCTCAACCCCCGGCCTGCCGCTGAGCAACCTTGGCGAGCATGACGGTTAGTGCTGCCGCCCCGAGCGTTTTAACCAGCGTCGGGTGCTGTGCGTAGAAGCCGCTGATCTGATCAATGACCGAAGGATCTTGCTGCTCCGCCTGTGCCGCGATCTCCTGGACAGCGCTGGGAGGAATCTGTGCCGCCTGTTCTGGTGTGATCTCGGTTTGCCCGCTGCCAAGAATTCCTGCGAGCCCTGAACCGCCGCCACGAGATAACACCCGTGAAATGATGGCCGGACCGGCCGCCGCGATGAGCGTGTTGAGAATACCGGCTTGCTGCTGAGCGCTGGATTGGCCGAACAATTGCCCGACCATCTGGCTGAACGGTGGCGTCTGGTTGGAGCGGAAAGCTGCCGCCAGCCCCTCGGCGATTGCTGACCGGGGAGCCGATTGTGTGAGTTGATCGAAATCATTGTGAACAGTAGCCGGCGCTGGCGCAGCGCCAGCACCGGTGTATTGCTGCAAGATACCGCCCAGTTGATTCATCCAGTCCATACGGCCTTTTCCTCCTATAGAGTCTTAAGTTGTGAAAGCTGCAAAAGGGGATACCCGAGAAGGGGATATTCAAGGACGCAACGCGGCGCTCACGGTTTTTCGAGCGCCGCGCTGCTGGTCTCTCTTGATCAGGAGTTGTCCGAAGGGATCGTCAATTCCTGTCCGACCTTGATCTTGTTCGGATCGCTCAACTGACCCTGATTGGCGTAGAAGATCCGCATGTACTCATCCGGATCCCCATAGAACTGCTTGCTGATCTTCGAGAGTGTATCGCCCGATTTTACCGTGTAGGTCTGACCACCCTGGCTCTGGCCTCCACCGGCGGCGGCACCCATCGCGCGGCTTTCATCCACGCTGATGTCGCAGGTAAGGTCGTTCTCCCAGTTACGGTCAACTAACTTGATCTGATCCCAGACCTTGTTCTTGGCGTCATCAGAGGGCGCAACGCCACGGATAAAGAGCTTATTGTCCTGCACATGAAGATTCTGCAACTCGACCTGCTGCTGCTCTATCTCGTTGAGGACAGTGTTGTACTTCCGTTTGAGTTCATCGAAGCGCTGTTGCGCGTTAGGCTGCTGTTGAGCTTCGGAAGCCCCGTGTCCGAACATCTTGTCAAAGATTCCCATAAATTCCCTCATCCAGCCTCTGTTATAGAGGCGCGCATATTTACTGCCTGAAATGGCTTGCCGGTTACATCAAGCAATGTTGATGCCGTAGATAGAAGTAAGCTCACCAGGAATCGATCTGTGAAAATACTGAGGTGATTAGTCCTTACTAACATGGCTTATCTTTTGCTTTTTAGTTGCAGCGAGTTGTTTTAAGTATCGAAACCGTACAGGCGTGTGATTTTTCCTGACAAAGGTAGGGAGCAAGAATGACAGAGAAAACCAGAAGCAAAGCAGCCTCAAACGCCAGTAAGGTCCTTTCGACGAGCACCTCAAAAAAAGCGAAGACGGCAGCGGCAAGCGCCTTAGCACAGGCCAATCGGGGCCGTACCGGCCGCAAGGCTGCGAAAGCCGCATCAGAAGTCATTAGTGATCGCCGCTATAGTAAAGCGGCGCGCTCGGCCGCCGGAAGCGCACTCACGCAGGTGGAGAAGCGCGGTCGAAAGAAGAAATGACAGAGTCCGTCTAAGCGAGGGATGGGTAGGTCATCCGTCGGATAACATCCTGTGTCGGCGCAGCTCTGAAGAATGCAACCGCACAGGAAAGTGACCAAGAGAGCGAGGACGTAGTTATCTTGCTGCGGGCCTGGTCAACCCCTGCGCTTCCAATTAGTAGTGGAATTTCTCGATCCAGTGGTTACTGCTCCTGCCCTGCTTGCGCATGCCGAAGCCATGGCCGCGAGCGCTGAAAATGTGCGCTTCCGGTTTGCTGCCCGCCGACTTTAACGCCTCATAAAACTTGAGGTAGTGCGGCGCCGCTCGCTTTTGAGCGCTCTGGTCCCCAGGAGTGCTTTAATCCTTTCAAGAAATGTTTGGCGACAAATCTTGTCAAGCTTTATGCTTTGCTGGTAGAAGAATGGTGGTCAGTAAACAACCCTATGATCCCGACTCTCGAGGTAACTGAACGATGAATGCTGCCCATATCCACCTCCTGCTCAATCACATCCCGATCCTGGGGGCGATCTTTGGCCTCGCGCTCCTGCTTGACGGGGTGTCGCGGAAAAGCGACGACATTAAGAAGGCCAGCTTTGGCACCTTCGTCATTACAGCCCTGATCACGATCCCCGTGTACCTGACGGGCGACGGGGCGGCGGCCATCGTTCACGGCCTGCCGGGTGTGTCAGAGGCCATCATCGCGCAACACGATCAGGCGGCCACCGTGACACTGGTAGCGATAGAGTTGCTAGGGGCGGTCGCGCTGTGGGGGCTGTGGGGGTGGCAAAGCGCGCCAGGTATGGCGGGATGGATGCTCTACACGGTGCTCGCCCTGGCGGTGATCAGCAGCGGGTTGGGGGTATGGACGGGCAGCCTTGGCGGGCAGGTCCGGCACACCGAAGTTCGGGCGGGTTTCTCCAAGTAGGTGGCGGACGAGACGTTAGTGTTAGTAGATGATGTTGATTACCCGATTCCACTACCTCATCTGGTGTCTTCAGAAATTTTTGTAACACTACCCACTTATGTTGCCACTGCCGGGCTGATCGGCACATTCCATCCGAGATTGAATAGACCCCGCCCAGCTCGATGAAGAAGCTCGACGCGTCTCGCCGGTGTGATAAAATAGCCACCTGATCACTTGATATTTGGGTTGAGCCTTGGGCTCAACCCCAGAGGTAGTATGGCGAGAATGAGAAAAATGATACGAATCGGGGAGGCCCATCCTTTACGCCAATTTTTTGCCGATATGGTTTGGCGGCACTTCTATGAAGATGTGCAACTGAGCGAGCCGCGGCTGGCCGCTTACGTCTCCGAGCTGCTGGTGAGCTTCACGCACGTGGACAACCTTTTTAGTATCCGCGACGCGCGGGGGCGGCACCTGGATGATGTTGCGGAGATGCTGATTGAATCAAACCCCTTGCTCGAGGCGAGTTCATTCGACCGCGAGCGCCAGGTGCGCAAGCACATCGGCGACTACACCCTGTTTATGACCGGGATCTTCCCGGAGAGCGTGGCGGGTGGGCGGCGCCGGCGGCAACCGCGCCCGGACGCCTTTGTGGACTACATCAAGGCGGGCAAGGAATCCTACTCCATTGTCTCGTCGTTCGACCAGTTCGAATACAGGGCCGAGTCGCCTCTCTTCCGGCAGCTTTCGGAAAACTTCGAGCTGTGTGTCTTCGGCCTCAACCTGGTGAAACAGGACCTGGAACGGCTTCAGCAGGAGTATTACCGGCGACTCGAGGCGGCGCTGGAGGGTGGCGGGCGGGAAGAAGGAAGGTGGGAGTGACCCGTTCCTGCGTTGGCTTGCCCGGGCAAGTCCTTCCTAAATTGCTGCGGCTTGATCCAGCACCTATAGCGGTTCTCAAATGAGTGTGACGGGGCTGCAAACAAAAAATTTGAACCGCAGAGGACCCGAGAGGAAAAACAGAGGAGACAAAGAACAAACAAAATGGGTCCAGCAGAAGTCAAATCTTGGGAGAAAAAGAAGCAGGCCGTGCCTGTGCTGGACAGAGGGGACACCGAGAGAAATACCGTTGCACGCATATGCAAACCGCTATAAAAACAGGAGGACGTCGCCGAAATCATGTTGAAGCTTCGACAAAACCCAAAATAAGCTCTTCCGGATCTGTCATTATGCTCTAGCGCTTTTTCGTTACATCTTCCTTCTCCTTCTCCTCCTGCTCGTGCGGACTCTTTTCGCCATACCGTTTGGCCCCTGGCGTACCTACGGCCGCCGCCGCATGTTCAATCTCGGCGTTGATTGCGCCACCGATAAGGATCGCGACGCCCGTCAGGTAGAACCACAACATGAGGATGATCAAGGCTCCCAGCGAGCCGTACGTGACACTGTAGTAATTGAAGTACCGGAGATAAAGACGAAAGATGAACGAGACGAGCAACCACAGGGCGACCCCGACAAGAGAACCCGGGGTGATCCAGTACCACCTTTGATCCTTAACGTCCGGCGCAAAGTAGTAGATCAAAGCGAAGGAGAACAGCACAAAGGCGAGTACGATCGGCCATTGCAAAATCTTCCACGCAACGGCAAACGTACTGCCGAGCCCAAACCGATTGGCCAGCCCTTCCCCGATCTCACCCCCGTAGAGCACAAGGGTGAGCGCGGAGATGATTAACACGGCGAGTGCGACGGTAAGGCCGATGGCGGAGAGGCGCACTTTCCACCACGGGCGCGACTCCCTGACGCCATACTCGGCGTTGAGCGTCTCGCTGATTGCTACTACACCGTAGGACGCCGCCCACAGGGCTGTCAGCAGTCCGAGAGAGAGCTTGCCTCCGCCGGTGTTTTGATTAATCTCGTTAATTGTTGTGTGGATGAGAACTGAAGCCGCCGGCGGCACCAACTGGCCGAGGTACGTGAGCAGGTTGTTTCGCAGTTTTGTCCCCGCTTCAGCTAAGTACCCGAGCAACGACGTGAGAAAGAGGAGCAGCGGAAAAAGGGCGAGAAGGAAGTAGTAAGAAAGGGCCGCGGCGTGGTTGAAGAGATCGCCCTGATAAATTTCCTGCCAGACGCGCCGGGCAAGCTCTTTGACCGTTAGCCCGCCCAGTTCCCAAATTGACGCCATGATCGTAATCCCCCCGATCGAATACACCACGAGGCTATTGCATCATAACCAATTGGCAGAGCGGTGGTCACCGGTAACGCGACCTACCCGGCTGATGAAGAAACTGCGCGTAGGTCCCGATAGATTCTTGATGGGCGGTGAGGAAGTCAGAATTATCTCGGCTTGTAGCTCTTCTTATCGCCCGTCAGATGCTTGACATCTCAGGGTCTATTCATGGTCAGTGTTTAAAGAGGATTCTGTCGCCCTCCCAGGGCTGGGGGATCATCGCCTACTGAAGACCTATAGCGAGTGGCGAATGGATGTAAGCCAGGGCCTCACCACGGAGGCACAGAGAGGGGGTACAGAGAATAGAGGTGACACCCAATCGCAAGATGCTATTAGGACTCGCGTCCTGGGCTACAAAGGGTTGCCCCTGCCGGGGCTGATCGGCACGCCCCATCTGAGCGCATCCCGCCTGAGAATGAATAAACCCTGGACTATCGGGTCTAGCTCTTACCGGTAACTTCGGCCGCTCCGGGCTCCGTGTCGGTTAAATTAGAGACGTCCCTTGCTTGTTGCGGGGACGTCGTTGTTTGGCTTCGTTCGTTCTCGGCCCCACGCATTTTCTTGTTCTTTTTCTCTTTACGTTGTCCGTCTTTCTTCTGCCGGTCCTTATCTGACATGGCTTTTCTCCAGGTCGCTCGATCACATAAGTTTAATATTGCTCGCCTCCTACGCGGCCGTAGTCTCGCCGCCGAGGAGGGTAAGCACCTCGCCGGTCACGTAGCTGGAGTCCGCTTCCGAGGCGAAATAGACGTAAGCGGGCGCGATCTCTTCCGGCTGTGCGGGCCGTTTCATGGGCGTGTCCTGACCGAAAGTCGCGACCTTTTGAGCGGGTTTGTCCGACGGGTTAAGGGGCGTCCAGACGGGGCCGGGCGCGACACAGTTGACGCGGATTCCTTTCTCCACGAGGTTCTGTGCGAGAGACTTGGTAAAAGCATGGATCGCGCCCTTGGTCGCCGAATAGTCGAGCAGCTCCTTACTGCCTTCGAGGCCGGTGATCGAGCCCGTGTTAATGATGGCGCTGCCCTTCTTCAAGTGCGGGAGGGCGGCTTTGGCTATGTGGAAATAGCCATAGATATTTGTCTTGAAGGTACGATCCCACTGCTCTTCAGAAATATCTTCCAACCTCTTCTGATGCTGCTGGAAGGCGGCGTTATTCACCAGTATATCCAGGTGGCCGAACTCCTGGAGGGTGCGCTCGACAGCCTCTTGACAGAATTCCGTGTCGCGAACGTCTCCTTCGATGAGTAGTGCTTGGCGCCCTTCTGCTTCCACGGCCTGGCCAGTCTCTTCCGCGTCCGTTTGTTCTTCCGGCAGGTAAACTATTGATACGTCTGCGCCCTCGCGGGCATAAAGCACAGCCACGGCCCGACCGATGCCGGAGTCGCCGCCGGTGATAAGAGCAACCTTGTCTTGCAGCTTACCGCAGCCTTTGTAGAGAGGGGCCTGGTATCTCGGTCTGGGTGTGATCTTCGATTCGATCCCGGGCTTCTCCTGGTGCTGCGCAGGCATCGGAGACTTTGGTTCCTGCTGCTGCCCGGTTGCGCCTCCGCGCTTTTTTGCCGCGGTCGATTTTTGAGCCTTCGTGGATGATTTGCCCTTGCCTGCGCTCTTGCTTTGCTGCTTTTTCTTTGCCGCAGCCCTGCGCTTGCCACCAGTTGTTGCCATGACCCCTCACCTTGTTCGAACTTAATTGACTTCAAACCCGGTAGCGCAGCGACGCGCCGACCCCACCAAACTTGGCGAGCAGCGACTCATCTTCGATGAAGGTGATACGCGCGGACGACATCTGCTGCGCCGCTTTGACGAGCTCGTCAACCACCACCCGTTTCTCGCTGCTGTCGGGCGCAACGCCGGTGGCCGGCGCGTAGGCTTCCATCACTTGACGGACTTCCAGCTCGTTGTAGCGAATCCCTCTCATCGAAGCACTCAGAAACAGTTCTTCCACCTGACCGTTGTTGAGCGCGGCCAGCGTGTCTTCCACGCCGACAACGGCCAGGCCGCCCGCGCGATAGTCATCGATCAGGCGTTTGGCTTTTTCCAGATCCGTGGCCGCGTCATGAGCACGCAAAGCCTTCATCGTCTCTTCGAGAATCTGGTGTTCGGGCGTATTGATATCAAGATTGATGACATCGATCACCTTCTCGGAGAGGTGTTTGGGCATCTGCTCGCGCAGCAGAGGGATGATCCTCGTCTCATCGCCCGCGAGAATGATCTGCTCGATTTTGTCTTCGCGCGCCACGCGGTCGAGCGCGTCGATCACGTCCTTGGCGTGATGCAGGTGATAGTTTTCGACGTGGCGCTGGAAACGCATCTGCGACCAGCCGCCGACCTGCGTATGCTTGGTTTTGATATTTTGGATGTGCTCCGTATCCATCGTCTTGCCACGCCCGAAGACAAAGATGCGGGCCGCGTTGGTGTCGGCCAGGAGCACGGCGTAGCGCGGATACTGATCCATCAAGCGCGCGAGCGGGTAAAGATGCGGCTGGTGGTAAATGAATAAGCGGTTGCGCTCGATGGGGGCATCAAGCTGCGCGGCCTCAAAGAAATCTTTGGCGCCGGCACACGCGAAGATGGCGATGCCGTTTGCCGACGGGCGCACTTCCTGCTCAAGGTAGCGCGTGATGCGTTCGGTATCACGGTCGAAGCTCTCTCGTTCAGGTGTGTGCGGCTCAAAGGTCCGGGCGCGCTCACTAAATTCCTTACGCACGAACGGGCCGAAATTATCACGCCCGCGCTCGTCCGCCTGCGCGTTGAGATAGAGGCTGATAACCGGAAGCTCAGCCGGCTCGAAGGCCGCCAACCGCTCCATCAGATCGCTGAGTGACATGGTTCAGATTCCCTTTCAGACGATTATTTGCCCACCGCCGGCTTAGCTATTTCACCCACAAGCTTACGCCATGGGTTTGTTGTCGCCCGGACCGCACAGAGTCTGCGCCATGAATGAAGGGTGAGGTTTCGTCAAAATGCCTCACCCTTCAATCCTTCCTATGACTATACCGCTAGCTGCACGAATTACCAGGAACGACAACATGGCGCTTCGTCGCTGCCCCGACACGTTGCTGACCGGCAGAATTCGCTTAAACAAAGATAAAACAATAAACTATACCAAAGGATGAATTCAAGTCTGTACGCTTGAGTACATAACGGAGGATCCATTCATTGTCAGAAATAAGAGGGCCGAGGCGGGTGAGCTGAGGGCGCAGTGTTGCGGGCTATCTTCGCCAATTCATCCGAGTTGAAAGAGAATTCTTTCGCCCTTCCAGGGTTGGGGATCACGGGCGACCTCAGACCCAGGACTCGCGTCCTGGGCTAAATTATGCCGCCCCTGCCAGGGCTGATTGGTACGTTCTATCTAAGAATGAATAGATCCTGGAGTTTAGGATTTGGCGATAAGTGATTAGGGTAACCTGCCAAATGACGGTGCGGAGGTAAGCCTATGGGATGGCCGGCCGATATGAATATGAGGGCCGGTGGCCGAGCCTGTTATCGGATAACGAAAAGCCAGAAAAGGTATCCCATTGCTACGCAGAAAAGCCATCAACGCCTGGCCTTCGGCGCTGTCCGGGTTGACGCCGACATCCATCGCGTTGTGGTGATCGAGGCCCCAGCGGTCGTGCACCGCCGATTGCCCGAAAGCGCTGACGGGCAACTGCCTGCCAAACTTTTCCGTAAAGAAGCGCTGCACTTTCCAGGCGTCGGACAGCGACCACAGGCCGGGACCGTTATAGCGAATATAGGAGGTGGTTCTGACCAACCCCCCGGCGGGCAAAGGCGGCGCTTTCGCCAACTGCTCGGCCGTTCGCGCCTCGACCAGAGTATCGGCGATCAGCTTATCGGCCGAGGCAACCTGCTGGCGAAGCTGTACAACCTTGGCCCGCGCGTCGGCGACCGCCCGCTCGCTTCCGTCAAGCTCCCGCTTCGAGAGGACGCCTCCCGCAAAGAGCCCTTTCGACTGTGTCAAGCGTTCTTCGGCCTTTTGCACGTTGCCTTCGTAGATAGTAATCAATTGCTCAAGGCTCGCCTTGTAATCCTTTGTCGCTTTGATCAGATCATCCCTGCTCTTAGCGAGCTGGTCGGCGGCCTTGGCTCGCTCATTCTGCGATTGCTGAATCCTGCGCGATCTTTTGTTCTGTGCCGGTACGGATGCGCTAACTGCGAGTAGCGTGACTGAAAGCAGCACAATGTTAATGACCAGTTTCATGCAGAGCAGTCCGTCGATCAAAGATGATTAATAATATACGATTTCCCTTACAATTTCAGCGACGCACGCTTATTATCACAGGTCAGCGGGCTCGGAACGTCGGGAAGCGTTTCGGCGACGAACCTGCCCTCAGTGTGCCGCGACCGATGGCCCGGCGCGTGGCCTAACTTTCCTTGAGAGGAAGACCAGGGGGATGCACAACAAGCAGAGGAATCCGAAGAGGCGGAAGTTGTGGATGTAAGCGAGCACGTTGGCCTGCCGTACCAGCATCCCGTAGAGGACGCCGTAGGCTTGCTGTGCGGCGGCGGGTGCGCCGATCTGGGTGGCGAGCGCCTGCCGAATTGCCTGTAATTGTTGCTGAAAAACCGGATCGTAAGGAGAGAAGTGCTGGGCGAGCACCGCCTGATTGGTCTGTGCCCCTCGCGCGAGCATCGTGATGACGCCGGAAATGCCGAAGCTGCCACCAATGTTGCGCATCAGGTTATAGATGCCGGTGGCATTGCTGATCTGCTCCCGGCTGAGCGTCCCCATCGCGACGACCGTCAGCGGCACGAAGATGAAGCCGAGGGCGAGCCCGTTGACGATGTTCGGCCAGATGACATTTGTCATCGAAATGTTGAGGTTGATCCCGCCGAACATAAAGAGGGCGTAGGACAATACGCCAAAGCCGAAGGCGATCAGGATGCGGCCATCAATCAAGCCTGTTAATCGACCGACGAGTATCATCGCGACGAACGAGCCAATGCCGCGTGGACTGACGGCGATGCCGCTCTGGAGCGGCGGGTAGCCGAGCAGGTTTTGCAGAAACAGCGGCAGCATGGCCGTCGTCCCGTACAGCACCGCGCCGACGATCGTGATGATCATAGTGCCAATCGCGAAGTTGCGGTTGGTGAGCACCCGTAGATTAACAATCGGCTCCCTGGCGACTAACTCCCGGACGATGAAGCCGACCATGGATGCGCCCGAAATAATCGTAAACCACAGAATCCACGGGGTCTGAAACCAGTCGGCCTCCTGCCCTTTGTCGAGAACGATCTGCAGGGTGGCCAGCCAGAGAGCCATTAAGCCGAATCCGATATAATCAATAGTCATGCGGCCGGCGCGCCTGAGATACGGTGGGTCTTCGACGAACGCCTGGGCCATCAGGATCGCGAGCACGCCCACGGGCAGGTTGATGTAGAAGATCCATCGCCATGAATAGTTGTCGGTGATCCACCCCCCGAGGGTAGGGCCGATGATGGGTGCGACAACGACACCCATGCCGTAGACCGCCATCGCCGCGCCACGTTTCTCCGGCGGAAAGCTTTCGAGCAGAACCGATTGTGCAATCGGCTGCAACGCCCCACCGCCTGCGCCCTGCAGGATGCGCGCGATGATCAGTACGGTGAGGCTGGGCGCCGCGCCGCACGCGACGGATGAGAGCGTGAAAATGATGATGCACGTCACGAGGAACCGCTTGCGCCCGAAGAAGCTGCTCAGCCACCCGGTCGCAGGCAGGACGATCGCGTTAGAGACGAGGTAACTCGTCAGAACCCAAGTCGCCTCGTCGGTGCTCGCCGAGAGGTTGCCCGCGATGTGGGGTAATGATACGTTCGCGACCGATGTGTCCAGAACTTCCATAAAGGTCGCCAGCATTACCGAGGCCGCAATCAACCATGGATTGAAGCTCGGTTGCCAGGAGGTCTGCTCCACCATCTGACCGGCAGGCGTGCCCTGTCGTTCCGCATCTGTATTCGCTTGACGGCTGCTCACTTGATCCCGACCTCCGGCACGGCGGGCACGCCGGGTTCGGTCATGCGTCGCCGGACCGGGCGCTCCTCAAAAACGATCCTCACCGGTAGGCCCTTATTCATGCGCCGGACTATTGGCATTTCAAACACCATACCGTCAAATTTTTGTATAAAGCCTCGCAGGAGATGGCAGCGAGGAGGCCGGAAAGCCGAAGGCCCGCACACAGCAAGAGCGGCCGCAGGCGGCGATCAGCCAAGTCACTCTATCAAACTTCGGTTGCCGGGTCTCCACCGATACCAGGGCGCACGAAGATAATAGTTTTATTTCAATGCAACGGCGGCAGATTATTTAGCCATGAGATTATTGGCAGGCAAGTTGGCGGGCGGGCAAAAAAGTAACAGATACGACATTTGACTCCGCCCGATCTTTGGCATAATAAATTGGAGGGAAGGGGAGACGGCGCGTAGTTTTCGGAAATTCGTGCTAACGCGTAGGATCAGATATGAGCTCGCTTGAAGAACTTCTGGCCGAACCATTACCGCGACTAAGGGAGCGTTACCTCGACGGGCACAAGGCCATTCCCAGAGGCCTGCTCGAAGCGCTCGACGCTGACCCGAGGCGCGGGGCGCGGGAGCTGGCGAGAAGGATCCGCGCGCTCCGTCAAAAGAATCGTTGCGAGGGACAACGATTGCGCAAGCTCCTCCAATACGAGCAGGAACTCTGGGCGCAAGGCATGAGCCTCATCGCCGGTGTGGACGAAGCTGGGATGGCGCCGCTGGCGGGGCCGGTGGTGGCAGGCGCCGTCATCCTTCCGAAAAAGTATAAGCTTCGGGGACTAAATGACTCGAAAAAGATCCTCGACGAAGCGCGACGCGAAGAACTCGCATTACAGATCAAGGCAGACGCCATCTGCTGGGCGGTCGGGCGAGCGGAAGTGGAGGAGATCGACCGCCTGAACATCTATCACGCGGGGCTTCTGGCGATGCGCCGCGCGGTGGAGGGGCTTGAACAGAAGCCGGAATTTGTTCTGGTGGACGCGCGAAAAATTCCGGGGTGCCCGTGCCCGCAGCGCGGGATCATTCGTGGGGACACCCTGTCGGCCAGCATCGCCGCCGCATCCATTATTGCCAAGACGACTCGCGACGCGCACATGATCGAGCTTGATCGCCGGTACCCGGGCTACGGGCTTGCGTCGCACAAAGGCTATGGGACGCCGGCTCACTACCGGGCACTGAAGGAACTTGGGGCGCTGCCCATCCACAGGCGAAGCTTTGCGCCCATTCGTCAGGTGTTAGGGCTTGACCCCACTCAAACCGAACTCTTTGAAACCGGGGAAGGGGATCGGGCGGTAGATGTTGGCGAGGCTGCTTGTCTTCTCCCGTATGAAAGCGCGATGACCGGTGGCAGGCATTGAATCACGTTTCCGGACCAGTGATTACTTGATCGGCTAAAGCCGATGGCTTCAGTGGATAGGCTCTACCAACGGGACACGTTACAAAGTGATGCTTTCCGAAGAGGACAAGTAACTGCACCACACCTCAGCATCGAATCACCGGCGCGAGCTAGGCAATCAAACCAGCAAAAAGATAGCGTTGATGTTGCGCTGTAAGGTCCCGCCAAATGTAGAGCCATCGTGTCTGCGGCTCTCACTCGAAGCAAAATATGATGCGACATCAGGAAGTGTTTATGTGCCGCAATCAGGTATGGCGTTCGCGAAAGGCCGAGGTGGCAATTTTGTAAATACTTTTCTATCCTTCATCAATCAAAGAGCCAAATTCTTGACTTCGGGCTGCTCGATAAGCGAATCTAGCGCTATCCAAAGTAGCCGGTATTCTTGCTGACGCGTATGGCTCTTTCACCAGAAACTCGCCTCGGTCGCTACGAAATCCGCTCACACATAGGCAAAGGCGGCATGGGCGAGGTTTACCTGGCGCAAGACATACGCCTGAACCGTCCGGTCGCAATCAAACTGTTACCCGCACACACCATACAGAACGAACAAGCCAGACGCCGTTTTCTCCAGGAGGCGAGGGCGGCTTCGGCACTCAACCATCCCAACGTCGTCATTATCTATTCTATTGAGGAGACGGATGAATTCGACTTCATCGTCATGGAGTACGTTGAGGGTGAGACATTGAGATCAAAGCTTGAGCGCGGGCCTTTAGAGCTGACGGACTGGTTGGATACCGGAATACAATTGGCAGATGCGCTCGCCGCCGCACATTCGGCCGGTCTGATCCACCGCGATATTAAACCGTCAAATATCCTGATCACTCCTCGCAATCAGGTCAAAATTCTCGATTTCGGCCTCGCTAAACGGCACCGTCCTTTAGTTGGCGGAGTGGATAAAGAGGCGGAGACTTTAGCCGCCGATTTGACAGACGAAGGAACAATTCTCGGCACCGTGCACTACATGTCGCCGGAGCAGACGCGGGGCGAGCCGCTGGACGTCCGCTCCGATATCTTCTCGCTGGGGGTCGTGCTCTATGAGATGGCCACGGGGAAGACTCCTTTTAACGGGCCAAGCTTGCTTTCCGTCATGCATGAGATAGCCGCCGTTAACCCGCAGCCGCCGAGCGCAGCCGCGCAAGGTCTGCCGCGTGATCTGGACTTTATACTCGAACGCGCGCTGGCAAAGGATAAGGGAAGCCGCTATCCGACGGCGTCGGAACTCGCCGACGCGCTGAGGGCGTTAAAGGGGCTTGAGTCGACCGGCATCCCGGCGGTGGCCGGTGTCAAGGAAACATTCTCACAAGAAGGCGAACCGGGATCGTTCGTGGGCCGCGAGACTGAGCTGAAGAGGCTCGACGATCTGTTGAGGCAGGTAGTTGAAGGTCGGGGTCGCCTCCTGTTTGTGACGGGGGAGCCAGGCATAGGTAAGACAGCGCTCGTCAATGAGTTCTTGCACCGGGTACGCCAGAAACATCCACAACTCATGCTCTGCCGGGGACGCTGTGTCGAACAGTACGGCACCGGCGAAGCCTACCTGCCGTTTCTGGACGCGCTCGGAAGGCTTCTCGCCGAGCGCGGGCGCGAGCGCGTGGCCTCCGCCCTGCGCACCTTCGCCCCGACCTGGTGCTTACAACTCCCCGCCGCCTTCGCTTCAAGCGGCTCGCTGGAAAAACTACAGCAGGAGACCATCGGCGCTACTAAAGAGCGGATGCTGCGTGAGATGGGCGATGCCCTTGAAGCCATCACGGCCGTCGCGCCTTTAACAATCCTGTTAGAAGATCTGCACTGGGCCGACACCTCGAGCGTCGAACTTTTGCGCCACCTCTGCCAGCGAATCGAAAGGCAGCGTCTGCTGATTATCGGCACGTTTCGCCCCGAAGACGTGGCGCTCACGAGCCACCCGCTTAAAACTTACAAGCTGGAGATACAGGCGCACAACCAGTGCGACGAGATCGCGCTCGACTCGTTGGGCCAGGAGTATATTGCGAGTTACATCAACCAACGCTTTGCCCCGAACGATTTCCCGCGCGAACTATCCGCGCTGATCTACCACAAGACCGAAGGTCACCCGCTGTTTGCGACGAATCTCGTGCAGTATATGGCCGACCGCGGCGACATTGTGCAGACGAACGCTCATTGGTCGCTGTCACGCCCGCTTGCGGAGATGGAACTGGAGGCCCCGGAGAGCGTCCGCAGTCTCCTGCACAAAAAGATTGAGGCGCTCAACGCAGAAGATCGTCGCGCGCTTCAGTACGCGAGCGTCGAAGGTGAAGAGTTCCTTTCGACCGTTGTCGCCAAACTGCTGGGCGTTGATGATGTGGAACTGGAGGAGCGGCTTGACCGGCTCGCCAGGATCAATCACCTGATCAAGACGCTCGGCGAAGAAGAATTGCCGGACGGCGAGCTGGCAACGCGCTACCGCTTTGCACATGCCTTGTATCAGAACGTCCTTTACGGCGATCTGGTGGGCAAGCGCCGCATTCTTCTGCACCGCCAGGCGGGAGAGCAGTTGCTAAAGCATTACGGCAGCCAGTCGCCGCGCATCGCCGTTCAATTAGCTTTGCACTTTGAGCGCGGGCGCGATTTCGGGCGCGCAATTGAATACTTCATCCACGCCGGCGACAATGCGACAAAGCTTTACGCCAACATCGAGGCAGAAGAGCATTACAGCCATGCGCTCGGCCTCGTAGAAAAACTACCGCCCGAAGAGCAGAGTGTAAGGTACGCGACCGTCTATCAGAAACGCGGAGAAGTTAATTTCGCCCTGAGCAGGTTCCAGCAGGCCATAGACGATTTTACAGAGATGCTCAGCCACGCGAGGACAACTGAGACTGTCGAGCAAGAGGCTACTGCGCTCAACGCACTGGCGCGAACGCTCTTCTTCTCTCACCGCTTAGAGGAGATGGCAGCGAGGGCAGATGAAGCCGTGAGTGCAGCCGAACGAGCCGGCAGCAGCCCCGCTCTCCGGGCGGAAACGATGGCTCTCGTCGCGTTAAAGCGGCTCTGCTATGGGGAACTGGCGGAAGCCGAGCCTCTGATGGAGGAGCTCATCAGGATTGCCAGTTCGATTGGTCATAAACCGGCACTTCTGAGCGGTCTGGCTTGGCGAGGAGCGTTGTACTTCTTTCAATCTGAGTATGAGCAGGCCGAAGATTTTCTGACACGAGCAAATGAGCTGGCTTCGGAGTTACGAGACCCTTTTCTCTTGCTGGAGACGCTCTTCTTTTTGGGTCTGTCCAGAGGCAACATGGGGCGGATGTCCGAAGCTTTAACGACGCTGCGTACTGCCATTAAAACGGCTGGCCGCAACGGCGACCAATTCTGGTTTCCGCGCATCTTCAACTGCATCGGGTGGATTTATCGTGAGTTGCAGGATTTTGATAAGGCTCTGGAGTATGATCAGCAAGGCGTCTCTGTCAGCCGTCAACATCATGTCCTGGAGGCGGAGGCGAATTCTCTAATAAATCTAGGCATCGATTACACCAACACGGCGCAAGGGGAAAAGACCGGGGCGATTTTCCGCGAGGTTGAAGCAATCTTCGAGCGCGACGCGTGGTTCCGCTGGCGTTATAACATTCGCCTCCAGGCCGGAATCTGTGAGCAACGGCTCAAAGCCGGGGACTTAGAATTGGCGACGGAACACGCGGAGCGCTTGCTCGCTGTGGCAACTGACTACAGCGCACGTAAATACGTCGCGGTTGCACACAAACTGCTGGCCCACATCGCCATCTCGCGCGGCGATCTGACGAAAGGTGAAGCTGAATTAAAGTCTGCGCTCGCCGTAGCGCAGGAATATCCAGCGCCGCTTGTCGCGTGGAGAACTTACGCGGCGCTCGGCAGCCTCTATTCGCAAACGGGCGACGGGCAAGCGGCGCGCGAGGCTTTCAATCAGGCCGCTATCATTATTGAGGTGATCGCAAATAGTGTAGTTGATGAGAAACTGCGATCCACCTTTTTGGATTCGCGCGTTGTGCGGGAAGTATTGAAAGGTAAGGAGGGGTAGGAGTCAAGCTAATCTCATCCGGGCGAGGGTCTGACCTGGTAAAACATACGCAACTTGCCATTGATCGGAGGGGTTAAGCGGAATCATAAAGTGGCCCTGCCCGATGCGAGCGATTGCCTCTTCCGGGTCACCCGGTGTGCGGGGTAGGCGAAACCGGAGAATATCCATGGGCGGTGAGGTCTTGATCGGTACGGGGAGGGATTGGCGCAGTGGGGCCGTTACAATTTCAGCTCCCAGGTCTGGCCCACCAGGTCGTGGCCGAAGCTGTGGTGCGGCTCCTCGCGCACCAGTCGGAAGCCGGCCCGCTGGTAGATGTGGCGGGCGGCGTCGAGCACACTGTTCGTCCACAGAGTAATCTTCTTGTAACCGGCTCGCCGCGCAAAGCGGATGCATTCCTCGACCAGTCGCTTGCCGAGCCCCACGCCCCGCGCCTTCGGCTCGACGAGCAGCAGGCGAAGCCTGGCCACCGTCTTCGACTTTCTGACGAGGAAGACGGAGCCGATGATCTCGCCATCCATTTCGGCGATCCACCAGCGCTCCCGCTTCGGGTCGTAGTTCCTGATGAACTCCGCGACGATCTCGGCGACCAACGCCTCGAACCGCTCGTCCCACCCGTATTCCTGGGAGTACAGGACGCCGTGGCGGTGGACGACCCAACCCAGGTCGCCGGGCAGGTGAAGGCGGAGCAGGTACGGCGTCTGATGGCCGGGCTCGGAACCGAGGACCTCCTCGATAACGCACATGGCCTTGACCAGGCGCTGCTGCACGACGGCGGGAAGCTTACCCAACACCGCGGCGATCTGGTCGTTCGAGCGTGCGTCGAGCGTTGCGAACTCCTGCCGCCCCTTCTTCGTCAGCCTGAGGAGGCTCTGCCGGCCGTCCGATTCGGAGGCCCGCTTATTGATTAAGCCTCTCTTACGGAAGCCACGCAGGATGCGGCTCAAGTAACCGGCGTCAAGCCCCAGCTCTCGGCCCAGCTCGGTCGCCGTCGCCTGCCCGCGTTGCGCCAGCTCGTACAGCACGCGGGCTTCCGTCAGGGAGAAGGGGCTTTGCAGCAGGCCCTCGCTTAACACCCCGATGTGCTGCGTATAGAACCGGTTGAAGCGGCGCACGGCTCCGACACGCTGATCGGCGTTGACAGTCATCACTCTCGCACCCCCGGGCATGAGAATAGTTGATATTATCAAATAGTTACTTGACTTAGTCAACTAAATCCGTGGCCCGTGCCTTGACCCGTCTCGGGAATCGTCACACGCGATGGAGGGCTGACAACCAAGAAATATCAGGCCAAGGCGCAAAGGCGCCAAGCAAGGCGAAGGAGAGCGACACGCAATCGTCAACTGCTATAAGCACAAGGGATCGAACAGATGCGGCAAGGAAGGCTTTGTGGCAGCGACGCCGCGGTGAGGTGGTCACGAGTAAAGTATAAAACGCGGGCAGGGAGGAGCCCTGCCCCTACAATTTCTACAATTCCGGCGGCGTGGGCCACACTCATTGGCAAACCCCTATCAAGAGAC
The DNA here is from genome assembly GCA_964383905.1 of uncultured Blastocatellaceae bacterium. Lineage (GTDB taxonomy): Bacteria > Acidobacteriota > Blastocatellia > Pyrinomonadales > Pyrinomonadaceae > CAYLJO01. Next base: position 2,458 of record CAYLJO010000039.1, on the reverse strand, counting down.
CTGATCATGTGCGGGGGGGGTCGCCGCCTCACAATAAGTTCTTCAACGTCAGCGCATTCCGCGCGGCGTAGCCCGACTGGTCGTTATCGAAGTAGACGTAGACGTCCTTCAAGTCGCGCCGCCATTCCCTAACGTGCCGGGCCCAGGTCTTCAGCGACGACTGCGTGTAGTTTCCCTGGTAGGCCTCTTTGTGGGGCCCATGCAAACGGATGTAGGTGAAGTCGGCAGTGATTTCGAGGGGTGATTGAAAGCCTGACAGCTCATAGATGCAGAAGGCAGCGTTGTGCCGACCCAGCAGCCGGTAGACCTCCGGGGTGTGCCAGCTCTGATCTCGCAGCTCGAAGCTGTACTGACGCCCTTGAGGCAGGGCCTCCAGAAAATCGCTCAGCCTTTCTACGTTGCGGTGCCAGTTGGGTGGCAATTGGAAGAGGATCGGTCCGAGTTTATCTTCCAGTATCTCGACGCGCGGCAGGAACTTTTGCGGGCCCGCCTCCGGCGCCGTAAGCTTTTTCATGTGGGTGATGTAGCGGCTCGCTTTAACCGCAAAGCAGAAGCCTGCGGGCGCATCATCGCGCCATTTTTCGAGTGTCGTAGGGGCGGGCAATTTATAAAAGCTGTTATTGATCTCGACCGTGTCGAAGTGTTTTGCGTAGAAGGAGAACATTTCTGCCGCCGGCAAATGGTCAGGATAAAAAGGCCCAAGCCAATGCTTGTAGTGCCAGCCGGAAGTGCCGACGCGAATTCGGGCGGTCAAGTTTTGTCCCTCTGAAGTTATTCCCCGCCGTACCTTGCGCAAAAGACCTTAAGAAGTCTTCCAGGACTTCAGGGACGGCGATTTACTTTCCGAGCTCCTTCAAAGCTTTCTGCGCGGCGAAATAGCCGCACATCCCGTGAACACCTCCGCCGGGCGGGGTCGAAGACGAACAGAGATAAAGCCCCCGTGCCGGAGTCGAGTAGAGCCGAAGCGTGGGGCGCGCGAAGAGCTGACGGATGTCCTGGGCGCCGCCGTTGATGTCGCCGCCGACGAGGTTCGGGTTACGCCGCTCCAGTTCGGCGGGGGGCATACGGCTTCGCGCGATGACGCGAGACCGGAAGCCGGGGGCGAAGCGCTCAATCTGATTTTCTATCCGCTCGGTCATGTCGAAGGTGGACCCGTTCGGGACGTGACAGTATGCCCAAACCGTGTGCTTCCCTTCGGGGGCCCGTGTCGGGTCGAAAAGGCTTGGCTGCGCGAGAAGGACAAACGGTTTTTCGGCGTGCTCACCCTTCCACGGCATACGTTCCGAAGAGGCTATCTCAGCCAGGGTGCCGCCTACATGGACGGTCGCGGCGCGGGCGCACTCGGCGGCCTTCCATGGGATGGGTCCGTCAAGCGCCCAATCCATCTTATAGGCGGCGGCGCCGTAGCGGTAACGCTCAAGCTTGCGGCGGTAAGAGGCGGGCAGGCGAGTGCCGGCAATACGCAGCAGTTGGCGTGGCGTCACATCGCACAGGACGGCGCGGGCCTTCGGCAACTCATCAAGCGATTCGACGCGCGATCCTGACACGACCTCTCCGCCCAGGCTACGCAGGTAGGAGACGAGCGCGTCTGAGATTTTCTGGGCGCCGCCGCGCGGGATCGGCCAGCCGACCGCGTGCCCGGTGATACCCAGGACGAAGCCGAATGCCGCGGTGATCAGCCATTCGAGGGGCAGCATTGAGTGGGCGGCCAACCCCGCGAAGAGCGCGCGGGCACGCTCGCCCATAAAATGGCTTTCCGCGATACCACGCGCCGAGCGCCATGCGTGAATGCCGAAGCGGGCGAGTGCGATCGGGTGTCGTGGCGGCCTCAAAGGGCCCAGCAACGCCGATTCAAGCTTCCCCCAATCGGCGACGAGAGGTCTCATGAGCTTCCGGTAAGCCGCCGCGTCCGGTTTGATCGTTTCTCCGGTCGCCTCGATTGAGCGCTCGAGGAGGACGGCCGTGCCGTCATCGAGCGGGTGGGCCACCGAGGCCGGTGGGTAAATCCACTCCAGACCGTGCCGGCCGAGAGGCAGCGTACGGAAGAAGGGTGAACCGACGGCGAGAGGGTGGACCGCCGAGCCGAGGTCGTGCAGAAAGCCGGGCAGCGTCAGAGCGGCGGTGCGGGCGCCGCCGCCGGGCGTCTCATTAGCTTCAAACACCAGCACGGAGCAGCCCGCACGCGCCAGCGTGATCGCCGCGGCCAGGCCGTTCGGCCCGGCCCCGACAATGATCGCATCGTAGGAGCGACCCGTATAGCTCATACACCGCCGGTGATGTCGGAAGGTCAGGACTGTCTGTGTTGACCTGTTAAGCCACTGACACGAGATGACGGCAAACAAGCCACTGCCCATTGTCGCGGCTTCGACGGATTTGCTTCAGCGGGCAAGCATAATCTTGCCGTATTAATCCGTGGTCGCTTGTGAATATCTCGACGATACTACGTGGCGGCACGAGA
>CAYLJO010000038.1:1874-37692 GCA_964383905.1 uncultured Blastocatellaceae bacterium | reverse complement strand
GTCAATCATGCTGCGAGTCTATCGCTGACCCGCAGTCAAAGGAAACATGAGCCAATATGATTTTACCCGCGCCGGGGCCGCTCGTCCTCCTGTACAATGGCGCGTTCACCCGCCGTTAAGGGGGTTCATTGTGACAAACAGCGCGAACTCGGGGGAGGATCGTGCGTTAGCGTGAGGCGCGAAGAGTTCCTCAGCGTGCGCGTATAACGAACACACTTCTCACATGCGAGGCAAGCCGGAGTCCCTATGGTAAAGAAAAACGGTTCGAAGCCATCTCTTAACCGATCAAAGAAGAAACGACAGAAAAGAGTGGCATACAGCGCTGGTGGCGGCAGTAGCTCCTTCGAAGCGCAATTGCGCGAGGCGATCAGCGCGGTTGATGTGGCGAACGCGCTGACGGCGCCGCTCACCCGCTCGATCGAGAACCTGCTGCGCCTGGCCGCACAGTCCGTCAGCTCTGATGAGGCGAGCGTGCTGGTGCGTGATGGTAATCGTGGTGGGTTGAGATTCCTTGTCGCCATCGGCGAGGTCGCCGACAAATTGATGCGCGTGCGGATCCCGCCCGGTAAAGGCATCGCCGGTTTTGTCTTCTCCTCCGGCCAGCCGATGGCAGTGGCGAATGTCTCACAAGAAGAGATTTTCTATGCCGAAGTGGACCGCGCGACGGGTTATTCGACGCAGACTATTCTGGCGACCCCGCTGCGCGCGGGCGGCGAAACTGTCGGGGTGCTGGAATTCGTCAACCGCCTGGGTAACCCTCCTTACCAGCCTTTTTCGCCCGACGAGATGGACCAGGCTGCGCACTTCGCTGACGCCATCGCCACACTTGTTAACGCGCACGAAACAGCCGATCTCATCGAAACCCTCTTTGAGCGTTCGATCACGTACGGCAAACCAGCTTCGGCGAAGGGCCGCGCCGGGAAGGGCGGCGATTTGCGACAGTGGCTGCGGCACGTCCGCTCTGCCCCGGAACACCGCGATTTGTTGTCTCTCGCCATCTCTTTACGTGAGATCGCCGGCCGCGGTGACGCCGAGCGCGAGCTGTGCCGGGATATTCTGAACGCGCTTGTGCGCTGGGCGGAAAAGCGCGGTGCTTCAAGCTCCAGCTATTTCGGCTTTTAATCATCAGAACTGTGTGATTTTAAGGAGATTCACAAATGGCGCAGCCTGATGATGTAACTAAGGCGACAGCCATACCCGCAGATTTATGGTCGCCAATTACGCCCGACTCGACGTGGAAGGGACGCACCGGGCGTGGCGTGCGTGTCGCCATCGTTGACAGCGGGGTGGACGCCGGCCACCCGGCGCTGCGCGGTAAAATCAAGAGCCTGGTCGAAGCCCATATGGATGGCGGGCGCATCAGTTTCATCCCGTCGACGGCCGGCGACGCGGCGGGCCACGGCACCGCTTGCGCGGGCATCATCTCCTCGATTGCGCCCGACGCCGAGCTTCATAGCGTTAAAGTCCTCGGCCCTAACGCTTCAGGCTCCGGCGAAATGTTTCTCGCCGGACTCGATTACGCGATTAAGCAGAGGATGCACATTATCAATCTCTCGCTCGGCACCACCAAAGCGCAGTACTTCGGGCCGCTGCATGATCTGCTCGACCGCGCCTATCACGCCGGGTCGGTCGTCGTCGCCGCCGCCAACAATTTGCCGCAGCCGAGCTACCCTTCGATCTTCTCTTCGTCGCTCGTTTCAGTAATCAAGAGCGATAATACTGACCCCTTTAATTTCGGCTACCGCTACGGTGAAGTCATCGAGATAGCTGCGCCCGGCGTGCAGGTACGCACGACATGGCCGGGCGGCGGCTACCGCCAGTTGACGGGCAACAGCTTCGCCTGCCCGCACATTGTCGGCGTCATTGCCCTGATCCTCGAAGCATATCCGGGACTGACGCCGTTTCAGGTCAAGACGATTCTTTATACAATCGCGCGGCGCAACCAACAGACCGGCGGCACAACGAAAGGCGGCCGCAGTCCGGGGCAGGGTTGAATCTGTCGCCGCCGGCGCGCGCCGTTGCGGCGCCTCAACACTATGCCCCTGCTACGGCTTTGACCTTTTGTCTGGTCGGCCGAAGCGCAAGAATAAAGCTGGCGGCAACCAGCGCCGACGCGGACAGGTAAAGCACGCCCCCGAAGAAAGAGTTGGTGGCCGTGTTGATGTAGCCCACCACGTACGGCCCGACAAAGCCCCCGAGATTGCCCACCGAGTTGATCAAGCCGATGGCCGCGGCGGCGGCAGACCCGGCGAGAAAGTTCGTTGGGATGGTCCAAAAAACCGGGACGTAGCTGTATAAACCGGCTCCCGCCAGGCACAGCATCGCGATACTCAAGGGGGCGCTCGATTGCGTCACGGAGCTTAACAGAAGGCCGGCGCTGGCAATCATCATCAGCCCTGCCGTGTGCCAGCGGCGCTCGCCGGTTCGATCGGAAGACCAGCCCGCGAGCAACATTGTCATCAGGGCTATGCAATAAGGGAGGGCAGAGATCAGGGTTACTACCAGATTGGACAGCCCCGATACTTTCTTCACAATGGTGGGCAGCCAGAAGATAAAACCGTACCCGCTGGTGACGGCAAAAAAGTAAGCCAGCACCAGCAGTATGACCTCACGTTGCCTCAATACCTCCCGGACGCGGTAGGAGCGTGCCGCCTGCTTGGCCTGTTTCTCCCGCTCCAGTTCCGCTGTGATCCATTCACGTTCCCCGGCGGGCAGCCAACTGGCCTGGTGCGGCCAGTCTGTCAGATAGAAGATTGTGACAACGCCAAAGATGATGGCCGGTACGCCTTCCAGGATAAAGATCCAGCGCCAGCCGGCTATCCCGAGCCAGTTGATGCCGAGGATGAGACCTGAAAGTGGCGAACCGACAATATTAGAGATCGGTATGGCGGTCATAAACAGGGCGACTGCCTTGGCACGGTCATCGTAGCGGAACCAGTGGCTGAGATAGACAATTATTCCGGGAAAGAATCCCGCTTCCGCCGCACCGAGCAGGAACCGCACCAGGTAGAACTGCGTCGCCGTGTTAATGAAGCCCATGAGCACCGCGAGCACGCCCCAGGAGATCATAATGCGGGCGATCCAGCCGCGAGCGCTCCAGTTCTCGACCAACAGACTTCCCGGAATCTCGAGCAGAAAATAACCGATGAAAAAGACGCCCGCTCCGAACCCCAGGACCTTGGGTGTGAAACCGAGATCCTTGGTCATCTCCAATACGGCATAGCTAACATTGACCCGGTCGAGGAAGGCGATGATAAAGAGGAGGAACACGTACGGGAGGATACGGCCCATGATGCGGCGCCGGGCGCGCTCTGCCACAGAGGCTGAGACTTGTCGGCTTGTCATACGTGTTCTCATTCCCACCACTCGGGAGCAGGTGGGTTCGGTTGCTACGTCATAGCTTTTCGGGGCGGGCTGGTGTGTCGCCTCCTTTACTCATGACGATTCCCCCTGTCACGGGAGGATCATCACCTTAATACGGTCCGGCGCTTCCATCGCCTCCAGCGCCCGCACCATCTCGGAAAGCGGGAAACGATGGGTGACGATCCTGCCCGGATCAGCTTTTTCCCGCTTTTGGTTCGCCGTTTCCGTTGAGAGGATATTCGAACGTTCAAGTACCCGTGTACCCCCAAAGGATTCATAGCGCCGGGAAACGCCAGAGCCTTCAGCTGAATTCAGCCGCCGCACCAACAACTACTTTTCAGCTTAAACGTGCAGGTATTCGCCTGTCCAAAAGACCTTGACCGTCAGATTCATCGGTCAGATTCCTGCCGGTCATCGCTACCGGAATCACCGCGTTGCCGCGAGTCTTTTGCCCTCTGGCGCTCCTCGAGAGCTTGGCCGAGGCTTATTCTGAGATCTTCCACGTTAAAAGGCTTAACCAAATAATCAAACGCCCCCATTTTGATCAGGCCATGAATATGGTCAGAGTCTTCGATGGCTGAGATAAAGATCACCGGCGTGTCAGGCTGGAGCTGCCGGACCACCCCAAAGAATTCCATCCCGTTCATCTCGGGCAGCGAGATGTCTGTCAGCACCACGTCGTACTCTTCTTTGTTGAGCCAGGCGAGGCCTTCTTCGGCAGTCGCCGCTAAGCGACAGAAGTGCTCACCGGCTAACAGGTTAGATAGTGTGCTGCGAATTTGTTTGTCATCCTCGACCACCAACAAGTTTGCCATATCAATATTTCCTGCCAGACAGATAGTAGCCGTTAATGCGGCGGCCAGCGCCCCGGTTTCCTTTACCTATATGACGCTGATGACGCCCGCGTCCAACTGTTCGGAGTCCGTGGCGCAGGAGGAGGATCAAAATCGCTTTCCCGAGAACCCCCATTTCCTCGTCGTGCCCACGCGCTCCTTCGCGCCACGAAGGCGAGCCGTTGAAATCTGTGGCCCGCCTTATTCCCCTTCCTTCTCCATGTCGATCGACACTTCGTCCCGAATGGCTAACCGCCGCGACTGGAGCCGGGCCGCCACCTGCTCCCCCAGCCTGCTCGCCGTGTTCTTCTCCGGCCCCAGCGGCTCGAAAATATCTTCGTATGACCAATCTTCCTGCCTGCGCACTTCTCCGCCGGTCGGCGCGGGCGCCTCCAGCACTTTCTCCAGCATCTGCGAGCACTCAGAGCTGACCGAGTCAACCCGGGATTTTTCTCGCTCGTAAAGCTCTTTTACACGGTGTAACTCGTCGGCGATCTTAAGCGACGTGAGGATTGCTACCTTGACGGTATCGACGATGAGGGTTTGGGCTGAAACTTCGCGCATGCGGTCGTCAACGAACTCGGCGAGTTTCCTCACATATTCGCCGTCGCCGTCCGAGCGAAGGCTATAGGTTTGATTGTATATACCTACTCTAATGCAGGGTGCCGATCTGGTTTCTCGTTGGCTCATGCTCATGTAACGCGCCCCTCCCTTTCCACTTTGCGCCCCGGCCACACCTCGGGTTGTTATCCGGTCGTTATGAAAGCATTCTCGAGTCGAAAATAGTCGCTCTTCGACGGTCGCTTCTTGCCGCCTCTCTTCTCACCTATTATATAACTTCCGTCGGTCTGATGCCCCGCGCCTGTACCTTAAGGGCAGGTGCCTTAAAGGTGGCTTAACGCGTCTCACCTTTCTAACACATATCCTCTTTGCCGTAAAACTAATGTCCGCGCTGTGATCAGCGTAGGCAATCTTCCCTCTGATACGTCGCCGGAGAGATTTAAAGAATTAAGCAGGCTCTGACAAGTTCTACCGCTCACGGCCGGCTGAGTGCTGCGGTTATCTCGATTGCGGGCTCGGTTGCCAATCCATGCGCTCAAACATCTTCTTTGTGGGAGGGTTCCGAAGCGCGGGCCCACCAGAGACGCCCTCGCTCACGACGCCGGCCTGCCGCCGACCGGTACTAACGGACGCTTGACGACTGTTTTGGCGCATTCGTAGAATGCTCATGGTTCCATTTCGCAGGCTTTCATCGAAGCGATAAGGCTACGCAGGCCGCGAGAGATTCTCGCGAGGTTTGCGTACCTAAACAGTCATCAGAATTAGCTTCGGCCGTTCGAGAACTATCGCGAAACGCCGGCCAAAGGAGTTTTATCGAAAATGAGCACCCCCTACGACCCACACCATGATCCCAAGTCGCCCGACGCAATCGACGATCTTATGCTGCGTGACAACGAGCCTGAGCACAGTGAGGAGAGAGCGCGCGTCTCCTCTTCGGTGCGCGACATGGCCTCGCGCATCCCTGAATCACTGAGCGCCATCGGGCGCGACATCAGCCGCACTATAGAGCGCGCCATTTCCGCAAAGGATGATTACGTGGTCGCCGTCAAAGTCTCGCCCACCGCCCAGGAGAAACTCGAGCAGTTGGTCCAGGCCGGCGTTTTTCGCAGCCGCGCCGAAGCCGCCGCTTATCTCATTGAGGAAGGCATCAAGACACAGGCCGCGCTCTTTGAGCGGGTGCGGCAGAAGCTCTCCGAAATCGAGCGGCTGCGCGCCGAATTGCGCGGCATGATCGGCGAGAGGCCGAGTTGAAAAGGGCCTGAATTTATCTGCCCTCACCACAAATCTGCGCCGCCCGTGCGCCCCCTTTGAGGGCACACCACGCGAAGTGGGTTGACGGCGCGGCACTTGTTCCCGGTCCCCCGCTTGAGGGTTTTGAAGGACATTTGATGAAGCGCCCATTTGCCAGTATCGCCGCGGTGGCGCTTCTCGCCTTCGCGCTCACCCCTTCCGCCTTGGCGCGAGGCGGCGGTGCATCACCGTTCAGGAACAGAAGCAGTAAGGATCAATCGAGGTCAAACGTGTCACTAACATTCCATCTTCCTCGGACATCGATCGAACAGTTTTCGCTCGCCAACGGCTTGCGCGTCGTCATGAGCGAAGATCATTCTGTGCCGGTTGTCTCCGTCGCCGTCTACTACAACGTCGGTTCGCGCAACGAGAAGGCGGGCCGCACAGGTTTCGCGCACCTCTTTGAGCACATGATGTTTCAGGGCTCAGAGAATGTCCCCAAGGCGGCCCACTTTCAATTCATCTCGAACGCGGGCGGGACGATGAACGGCACGACCTCCACCGAGCGCACAAACTATTTTGAGACACTCCCGGCGAACCAACTGCCGCTGGCGCTCTGGCTCGAAAGCGACCGCATGCGGTCGCTGAAAGTTACCCAGGAGAATCTGGACAACCAGCGCAACGCCGTGCAGGAAGAGAAACGCCTGCGCTACGACAATCAACCCTACATCAACGGGTTCCTGCGCATCAACGAGCTCATCTTCAAGAACCCAGCCAACGCACATTCGACGATCGGCTCGATGGCCGACCTTGATGCCGCGACCGTTCAAGATGTGCGCGAATTCTTCCGCATCTACTACGCGCCGAACAACGCCGTGCTCAGTATCGTCGGCGATTTCGATCAGAAGGAAGCGCGCGGCCTCGTGGAAAAATATTTCGGGTCGATTCCGCGCCAGCCCACCCCGCCCGCCGTCGATGTCAGCGAGCCGCCGGAGGTGGCCGGGCGCCAGGAAACCTACCATGATAAGCTTGCGCCGGTCCCCGCCTTCGTCCTCGGCTGGAAGATACCGCCGCGGCGCACCGCAGATTTTTACCCGCTGGCGCTCGCCGTCGAGCTTCTTGTCGAGGGCGATAGCTCGCGCCTCTACCAGAAGCTGGTGAAGGGGGAGGAATCGGTCGTGCAGATTCAAGGCGGGCTCGACGAGCGGCGAGGCCCGTCCGGCGCCTTCATCTTCGCAGTCCCGAAGCCGGGTAACGAGGTGGCGAAGATTCGTCAGAAGATTATGGACGAGATCAATCAGTTGGCGACGAATGGGCCGACCGCCGAGGAGATGGAAAAGTTACGCAACAGCCTGCTTAACGATGCCGTCCGCGCCCGCCAGTCCTCCCTGTTCCGCGCGCAAAAGCTGGCCGAGTTTGCGCTCTATGACGATGACCCGAATCTCTTCAACACGGAGCTCGAACGCTACCTGAGCGTCACACCCGCGCAGATCAAAGAAGCGGCCTCGCGCTACCTGAACGTCGACAATCGTGTGGCGCTCGACATTGTTCCATCGCCGGCGGAGGCCGAGAAGACTCCGCCCGCCACGGCGCAGCCGCCGGCTTCAACCAAACAGCCGGGCGCGCCGGCGCCGCAGGTGCCCCCGAAGCCCCCGACAGAGCCCGTTTCACCCGCGAAGCAAACGGCGAGCCCGATATTTCCGCCCAAGCCGCGACCGGAGCAGCCACAGCAGCCCGCCGATGCGCCCAAACAGACTGAGCCCGGGTCGCAGCCCGGCCGCCCGTGATTCGCGCAAGGAGCATTGGGCTACATGTTACGCCGAAACAGTCTGATCCTGAGCCCCGCGCTAATTCTGGGCGGCGCGTTCACGCTCGCAGCTTTCGCACAAACGTCCGCTTCATCACAAAATATGAGTCAAACAGAAGAATTCCGCCGCCACCGGCCGGTGCCGCTCGCGCCCAGGCCGCTTAACATTCCCACAGCACACGAGACGACGCTCGACAACGGCCTCCGACTCGTCGTTGTCGAGGATAAACGCTTGCCGCTGGTCAGCTACCGGCTGTCGCTCCGCACCGGCGACGCGAATGACCCGGCCGACATGCCGGGCCTGACGGAAATGATGACCGGGCTGCTGACCGAGGGCACCACGTCGCGCACGAGTAAACAGATTGCCGACGAGGTCGCGCGGATCGGCGCGACTCTGACCGCCGGAGCCAGTTCTGATTACACGACCGTCGCGGCGTCGGCGCTCTCCACTTATAGCGATCAAATTCTCGACCTGCTGGCAGACGTCACGTTGCGTCCGTCGTTCCCCGAGGCTGAAATACAGTTGAGTAAGCAAAACACCCAGCAACTACTCATACAGCAACGCGCCCAGCCCTCCTTTCTCGCTAACGAAAGGCTCGCGCGTGTCCTCTTCGACCGGCACCCGTACGCCGTGATCGCCCCGACGCCCGAGTCCCTTAACGCGATGACGCGCGAAAAACTGGTCAACTTTCATCGCTCGATGTTTGTGCCCAACAACGCCGTGCTGATCGTCGTCGGCGACGTCCGGGCGGACGCGATCGTCAAGCGGGCCGGCGAGCTTTTCGGTGGCTGGGTGAAAGGCCAGGCCGCAGACGTGAAATTTCCCGCCCCGCCCGAGCGCACCGCGCGTGCGATCTATCTGGTGGATCGACCCGGCTCCGCGCAATCCAACATCGTCATTGCCAACCTGGGCATCAACCGTACCAGCCCCGACTATTTTCCATTGCTCTTGATGCACACCGTGCTGGGCGCGAACGCTTCGTCGCGCCTCTTCATGAACCTGCGTGAGGAGAAGGGCTACACCTACGGCGCCTATTCAAATCTCGACTCACGTCGCGCCGCCGGAACATTCCGCGCCACGGCTGAAGTGCGCACGCCCGTGACCGGCGCATCGCTCAAAGAATTCTTCCACGAGCTCGAGCGCATCCGTAACGAGGCGGTTTCAGAAAAAGAGATTAATGACGCGAAGTCCTACCTGACCGGTGTCTTTCCGATCCGCATTGAAACGCAGGAGGGTCTGATTGATCAACTGGTGCAGATTAAAATGTTCGACCTCCCCGCGGATTATCTTCAGACCTATCGCGACCGCGTGAATGCCGTGACGCCCGCCGAGATCCAACGGGTCGCCCGGAAATACGTCACGCCTGACCGCGTCGCCATCATCATCGTCGGCGATGCCGCAGCGATTACGGATCAGATTAAGCCCTACTCTCAAACGATCGAACTCTACGACACGTCGGGCAACCGCAAGGAGACGAAGGCGGCGTCCGGGGCCCAAGCCGTGGCGACGATTGCGGCGGGCGGCGAAAGCAGCGTTAATGTGACGGGGACATGGGCGCTGGAGATTACAGGGCCGGGCGGGCAATCAATTCCCGCGACGATGACGATCAAACAGGAAGGCAATAAGATCAGCGGCACGGTTCAGTCACAGATGGGCGAAGCGCCTCTGAGCAATGTGATCATCAACGGCAAAAGCTTTGACGCCTCGTTCGCGTTCAACATGAGCGGCCAGACGATCGCCGCGAAAGTCACCGGCAACATTGACAACGACCGGATCAAAGGCTCGATTAATCTCAACTTTCCCGGCGCGCCGCCGCTCCCCTTCACCGGCACGCGCTCCAAATAGTAGAAGCTGCCGGCAGTCAACCGTCAGAGCCAATTGCCGGCCGCTCCCCATAAAAAGCCGCCCGGCATGGGATCCCACGCCGGGCGGTAGATCATAGGAGGCATCTAATGTTACCCGGGGCCGCTTTCCCCTGACGGCCCTTTCGGGTTAACCTTGCTCGATTCAATCAGATGCGTTTCATCTTTTTCCGGGTTGCCCGCGCGGAAAACCGCCGGGGTTAACGCTCGTACTGCAAAACGATCCCATCCCCGCCGACCGCCCAACCGCTCCTTTTATTAACGAAGAGGGCATAAAGATTCTGCTTCGTCCGACTCTCCTGTTGCAGCCAGGTCCGGCCCCCGTCATCCGAGCGTAAAATCACGCCGCCGCGACCGACAATCCAGCCTTGATCTTCGTCCACAAACTGGATGCTTAAAAGCGTCGCCTGCACCGGGACCGGGACAGGGATCCAGCTTTCGCCGCCGTCCGTTGTGCGCAGGATCGCGCTACGTTGGCCGACCGCCCAGCCCGTCGATCTGTTGCGAAAGTCCACATGGTACAGCATCACTGTTGTGTTCGAACGCTGCAGCTCCCACGTTTCGCCGCCATTGTCCGTATGCAGGATGGTGCCTGATGCGCCGACGATCCAACCCTGCTCCTCATTGACAAATGCCAGGTGAACTAATTCACTACGGGTCGGCACCCGCTGGCGTTGCCACGTCTCGCCGCCATCGTCCGTATAGATCACGAAGCTGTCAACCACCTTATCGCGCCGGCTGACGGAGCCGACGACCCAACCCTTCTTCCGGCTGGAAAAGCGCACGCTGTAAAGTTCCGGCGTCGCGCCGTCGTAGTCGGCGGCCGGGAATCGCTGTAGCTCGTGCCACGTCTCTCCGCCGTCACGTGTACCGAGAATGCGATTGCCCGCGAGTAGATAACCATCATCTTTTCCACGAAAGTAGACGTCGTTGATGGCCTCCGTGATTCCGACCGGCTGTTGTATCCAGGTCCGCCCACCGTCATTCGTATGGCTCAGAAAGCCGCCGTCACCGGCGATCCACCCGCGCTTCGGATCCGCGAAATAGACTGCGTTTAAGTCCTTTCCGGCCAGGCCGCGACGGGTCGCCATCCACCCGTCAGGCTCCTTTGTAAGCGCCGCCGAAGCCCCCCACAAGAGCAGGAGCAGAACGATCGCCCGCGAGAATCCCTTCGTTATATATCTGATTAGCATCAATTAGACCCCATGGCCCCTTCGGTCAGTTAAAGCAGGCGCTCCCGCTCTAATTTTGGACGAATCAAAAGGAGAGTTTTGCCCGAAGCAGTCCGGTTCTGGAGATTTTCCGCCGCCGTTTTACACGAACTTACGCATATAGCACAAGACCGGCCACGCGCCTCGTGAGACCGAAAACGCGTGGCCGGCGCAGAATCGCGCTATATGCCCCGGGCTTGGGGAGATTCACTTCGTCCCCGCATTCACACGATAGACACGCCCCTGGTAAACGACGACGACACGTTCACCCAGGGCGAAAAACTCCGCCAGGTGCGGCTCGCGTTTGAGCAGTGCGAAATAGGCATCGCTGCCAAAGTTGAGCGTCGTCTCGGGCAAATGCGCATCCTCCTTAAACTCGCCGTCGATCCATACCTCATCGCGCAGGTAGAAGGTCTTGCCCCCGACGCTGCGCATGGCGGTCGAAATCGTATCGGCCTCGACGCGTACGGTATCCTGTTGCGCGCGCTCGATCTTGCTCTCTTGCACCGCCAGCGCGCCCGTCGTGGCCTGCGCGGCCGCCTTGGGTGGTGCCGCGTTTGCGCTCATGTCTCTCATGGGGCTCTTCCTGCGCGCTATTATCCCTGGGCTCGACACCGGTCTATCCCCACCGCCGATACCTCCGGTCACCGGCACCGGGCTGTTCGACTCCAGCGCCAGGTAAGATGTGTACGGCGTGACGATGCCGTAGCGCGTCCCGAGGTCAACAATTTCGTCACGCAGCTCCTTTTGCTCGCCATTTGTGCGAATCTGTTCCATTAACCAGCCGACACGTCGCGTCGCCCACAAGCGCGGCAGAAAATCATTCCCTTCATCCCTGAGCGGAAAATGAATGTTCTCATAAACGAAAGTCCGCGGATGCCCCCCCATCCAGCCCGCTAAGCGTAGGCTTACATTGCGCATGCCGGTCGGATTTCGATAACGCCCGATGAGCGTAAGCTGCGTGCCTTTAAACAGGTCTGTCAGGTTGCGCGGGTATACAAGATCAGTTTCGACGCCGCCCATCTCCAACTGAAGATCGGTCAACACCGGGTGGTTGACCTTCGCGAAAAAGTTTGAGACCTTGACTTCGAGGTCTTCCTTCGGCTCGACGTAATCGGCAACGCCGTTGTTCTCCGCCGCGAGCTTGTCGAGCAACGCCGTGTTCACATCGTAACCGACGCCGAAGGTAAACAAACGTATACCCGGCATCCGCGTGTTGTGTACATTTTCGATGATGCGCGCGGGTGAAGTCTCGCCGACGGTCGGGAGACCGTCCGTTATAAAGACGAGCATTTTGGGCCGGTCACTCGTGTCAAACTGCTTGAGCGCCGCACGGAGCGCATCATTGATGTTGGTGCCGCCCGTCGGGGTGAGCGCCCGGACGAATTCCTCGCCGCGCGCACGTCCATGCCCGTCGGCTGCGACCAGCACGTTTTCCATCAAATGCTCCTCGCCGGAAAATGAGATCACGTTGAAGCGGTCTTCTGCGCGCAAGCTCCTGACGCCGAAAAGCAGCGCCCCGCGCGCCTTCTCCATCTTGCCTTCGTCGGCCATCGAGCCCGACGTGTCAATCACAAACACGATGTCTTTGGCCGTGTAATCGCGCTCCGACCAGTCATCTTTCGGCGAGATCAGCAGAAGAAAATAGCCGTCTTTGCCGGCTTCGCGGTGGGTCAGCAGCGACAACCCGAAGTCTGCACGCGAAAGGGCGTAGAAGAGTTGAAAGTCCTGGGGCACTTGTCCGCTCTGCGATTCAAACGAAATGCGCGCGCTTCGCTCGCCGCTGCGCCTGACATCTATGGCGTGGCTCGGCGAATAGATGTTGCGTAAAGGTTCCTGGCTTTCGATCAAAACGCTCCCGGAGACCGTGCCGATCTGTGTCAACTGGCGGCCCGCGCCGAGCGGGTAGCGGTACGAGACCGTGCCCGATTCGGCCCGGAGCACCTGCGTATAAGTCAGCTCAAGCTTCTTATCCGAATGCGGCGGGATGGGAAAGATACTCGCTTGAAACAGATCCTTTCCGGCATATTCAAGGAGGCCGGGGTCGCGCTGTCTGCGCACAATCTCCTCATATACCCGCCGCGCCTCTTCGCGCGAGCGGACTTCGCCGACCAAGCGGCGGTCCCCGTCCCAGATGGCGAACTCCGCGATCGATGCCGTCTCGGGGATCGGGAAAAAGTAGGTGCCTTCGAGCGTCGCATCCGTGTCATTGCGAAAGACCTGCTCGAGATGCGTGGTCGCCACCTGCGCGCCGATCTTCGTATCAATCTTGATAGATTTAACCGGCAGAGCGCGAGGCAGGATGATTGGGCGCGGCGGGACGGGGCAGCGGCGACAGGGACCCGGCACGATCACGCCCTGCGCCTGGGCGGTCGCGGCTGTTACCATCAGTAGCAGAATAAATAGCAGGCAGAACGAAGCTTTTCTGGTTTGCATGGCTCTCTCCTTGAGAATGATCCTGGTACGCGCGCGTTGGTCACGCGTTCGCCTGATAGAACGCCGTACAAAGCCCTTTCTTGCGCGTGTGGAAGTGAAATTCCAGGTGTTTCTTAGCGCCTTTGCGCCTTGGCGTGAGAATTTTGTGCCACTTTCATCCGGTCTAATTAAGACCCGATTACCCTTCTTTAGCTTAGTTCACGCAAACGCTTATCGCGGATCGTCACAATCAAGACAAAGAGGGCGATGATAAGGCCGCCGGCGGCAAGCGTGCGCGACGCGCCATAATGGCTCGAGGCGGCCCCGGCGATAAGGTTTCCGGCAGGCATCGCACCAACGAAGGAGAGAATGAACATGCTCATCACGCGCCCGCGCATCTCGTCCCGGACGAGTTGTTGCAGAAGCATGTTGATGACGGCGACGGAAAAGACGATCGAGAAGCCCATCCCGAAAAGGAAGACGAGCGAACGATAGATATCGGCCGAAAGCGCGAAGCCGATCAAAAAGATGGCGAAGGCAAAAGATCCGCCGAGCACGGCCCAACCCTTGTGCTTAAAGTCGCCCAGGAAGGTGAGCGCCAACGCGCCGCAAAACGCGCCGATACCTGCTGTACCCATCATCAACGCCAATCCCGAATCGTCGAGGTGGAATATGTCGCGGGCGAAAACCGGTATCATGGTAAAGTATGGCGCCCCGAACAAGCTCGTCACGGCCGAGATGGTCAGCAGCATAAAGACTCGTGGGCGTCCCAGAACGTAGCGAAATCCTTCGATGAGATTCTGCCAGTGGCTGCGTCTTTGCCCCTCCGAATGCGGTAGGGTGGCGCCCTTCACCCCGTCGAAGCGCACCATCGCGAGCGCGGCGACGATGGCAATGTACGATACGCCGTTGGCGAAAAAGCATCCGGCGACTCCGAACGCGTTAAGGGCTAACCCGGCGAGCATGGGGCCGATCACGCGCGAGAGTTGAAACTGTGTGGAATTGAGCGCGATCGCATTGGCGAGGTCCTCACGCCCGACCAGGTCAATGGTAATTGCTTGATACGAAGGCCCGGCGAGCGACATGCAGCAGCCGGTAATGAATGAAAGCACGAGGATCATCCACACGTGGTGAGAAATGACCCCGGTCACAATCAGTGTCGCGAGCACGAAGGCAGACGACCCGGCGCCGATCTGCGTATAAATGATGAGGCGCTTGCGGTCCACGACGTCGGCGATGACGCCGCCCGCGAGCGTAAAGACAAGTCCCGGCGCGGTCGCCATGAAACCGTCGAGGCCCAGCCAGAAAGGGGAATGTGTTAAATTGTAGACGAGCAGGCCCTGCGCGACCGCCTGCATCCAGGTGCCAATGTTGGAAAGAAAAGCGCCCGCCCAGAACAGCCTGTAATTGCGGTGCGAGAGAGCGCGAAACATTCCGCCCACGCGATTTGTGCCGCCTCTACCGGTTTCTACCTGTGTCGCCATAATTCACCTTAATACCATCAGCCCCTTATTAATCAAAATAAATAACTTGACACTACCACAAAGAGAAGTCAAAAGCTTTGCGAGATGGTGGAAGTCGTGTTTTAATCCTCGTCTTTCGGATTCGGATCATTGAAGAGGAGAAGCGCTATGAGAACAGTCTATGAATCGCTCCGACCAACGTGGCTCGGCCTGATGCTGTTACCGCTGATGGGCGGCTGGTCAGTATTGGTAGCGCAGCAGCCAGCCTCGCCAAGCACAACAGCTACGCCTTCCGCGGCGCAACAAAAATCCGAAGCGCCGGCCATTCCGGCGGCCAACCCGGCGGACGTTGCTTCAATTGACGCCATCCTGGCCGCCGTTTACGACGTCATCTCCGGGCCGGCCGGGAAGAAGCGGGACTGGGATCGGATGCGCTCACTGTTTATCCCCGGGGCACATCTTATCCCAACGGGCCCTCGCCCGGCGGGCGGCGTCGGCTCACACGTGATTGACGTCGAGGGATACATCAGCCGCGCCAGCGGCTTTCTTGAGAAGGAAGGATTTTTCGAGCGCGAGATTGCGCGGCGCACGGAGACTTTCGGCAATATCGCGCACGTCTTCAGCACCTATGAATCACGGCACAAAGCGGAAGACCCCAAGCCATTTCAGCGGGGCATCAACAGCATTCAATTGATGAACGACGGCAAGCGCTGGTGGATTGTGAATATCTTTTGGCAAGCGGAGGACGCGCAGCGCCCGCTTCCCCAAAAGTATCTCGAAAGCAGTAAAAGTTGAGCGACTAAAATCCTGTCGGCTGTATCTGTTCTGCTCGGCTTC
Source organism: uncultured Blastocatellaceae bacterium (assembly GCA_964383905.1). Lineage (GTDB taxonomy): Bacteria > Acidobacteriota > Blastocatellia > Pyrinomonadales > Pyrinomonadaceae > CAYLJO01. The sequence continues at coordinate 22,109 of CAYLJO010000038.1, read as the reverse complement.
GTGGGATCCAAATCTCAACGCGGTTAACCTTTACGCCGAAAATTTGGATTTAGCGACGGGCGTGGGGGTACGGAAGACCGGAGACCAACTTTCTATCCATAGATAGTGATGTTGGGCATTTTTGAGATTGAGTTCTCCCCAGTCTATCTGTGTACTTCATAACCAGTGGGACTCTCTCAAAGCTCCTTTCCACCCAAAGTAATGCTGGCGTGTAGCAAATAGCGTAAGGTCTGATGAAGTTATTGGATAATGGCTGATTCGTCTTCTTAAGCTTTAGTGAGTCTAAAGGCGGATTATTTTTGAGTTTCTTTAAATCACTAAATCTGTACATCGTAGTAGAATTAATATCATTAATTTCTATATCTCTTAGTGCAGCAACATAGATTAGGCCGCTCCCTACTTCTGTTTCTGCTGCGGCGAACAATAGTGGCATCAGCAAACCATCCCTTTGTGCTTGGAGGAATAATTGCTTACCTGTTTTCCATTTTCTATTCTCCTTAAATTCCCCATCCCCACCCTGAAGCAATACCTCTTCCAACTCACTGGTATGGCGCAGTGTATATATACAAAACGGTGAAAGAGGTTGAGTCGAGTCCACGTTGTCTCCAAGACTGAATCTTTAGTCTCTGCCCCCTCTTGCTCGGTTGCAGTAACGATGTGTCAATCGTGCGTTGTCAGGAATAGTCTTACCCCCACGCCAGTAATGTTCGATATGGTCAACTTCTGCGTCGTCAATATCATGAATACGCTGATTACAAAGTTTACAGGTAGGGTCTGCCTGATGCAGCCGCTGTTTCAAATCTAAAGAGAATGCACGAGGCTCTCTGTTTGAAACCAACCCTTGTAGTCGTTGTCGCCAGGTATCAGCCCGATACTGAATGCGTTCAGGTTTATCGGTGGTACTGGAAATGTATTCGATAAATGTATCATCGTTAGTTATCACGTCCAAGAACTCCTCCCGGATTGAGTCAGCAAGCGGAATGATTTGACTCTTTTCGTGAAAACTAAAGCTGTACAAGAGAGTGTCCCACAGTGCGACGTTTAATTTTCTCGTCTCCCAGTAGCCCCTCGGATTATCTTTCTTACTCGCGTAGTAGCGCCGGTTATTCTCCATCTCCCTGCTGAGGAATAGCTTCATCGGCCCCTTGTACTTCAGGTGCGTGTTTCGCCACATGGCGAAGAACCTTAGTATCAACTGCCGGTCGATCATGCGCTTGTGCGACTCTTTCGCCCTCATGACTTTGAGCATGTGCTGGTTGTGCGTTAGGTCGCGCAGGAGGTCGTTGTACTTTCCACGATAGACACTGTTCCTCAGTTCCTGGTCGTTAAGTTTTTCAGCGCCGAGGTTGAGTCGCTCGAACACTTCAAACTTTACGTCCGGGTGTGACTCCTGCTCGATGACGATGAGCCTTATGAGGGCGTTCATGATTCGCTCCTGGTGTTCCTCGGTCAGTTGCCGGAAGAGCTTACTATTAAGTTCCGTGAGGACTTGGAGGCTCGATAGCGGGAAATCACGACCGTCAGGGAACTTCCCGTTGATGTAAGAGCAGATGCTGGTAATCCGTTGCTGACCGTCAACAACCAAGTAAGTTTTATTCGCCTCCTCAGCCACGTAGACGACTGGGATGGGAATGTCTAAGAGAAGAGACTCTATCAGGCGGCTCGCCTTGACGTTGTTCCAGACGAAGTACCGCTGGACTCCGGCTGCGGGTTAATCTTCCCGCGCGTGACCCAGCCGTGGAGCGTCTCCACAGGCAGGTCGCTCTTGTCCGTCTTAACGCGCCTGCGGTCCGGCGCTACGTCGAGCGGGGCGTCATCATCCGCCTGCTCGATGATTACCTCTGAGTCTTCAACGCCTCCGAGCGCGGTTGCAACTTTTTTCGCCATTATGAAACTCCGAGCTTTAAACTCTCATTACTGCCTTAGCCTGTCCGTCGGGCCAATTACATTGGAACTGTTGACCATACGGACAAACGTTGAGATTTGAAGCCGATCCGATATTCCCCATTCGACCTTCTGTGTCAGCAGCGCATTGCGCAAATTACCGCGCCGGGAATACCACCCGCCGGTTGTGAGCATCATTTCGTGACGGTCTTGCGGCACTATCGAGTCCGCACACACCAATTCCAGAGGCTGACGCTGCTCAAGCGATTCCTGCTGACTATAAGCCTGCGTCCCCGCCAAGCTACAGAGGAGCAGTAGTAATAAACAGACCGCTATGTGCATGACGCTGGTAAAAATATCTGAAGACTCCTCGGATTCTCAAAATGTAATGAGGCCCGCGACAGAGATTGTCAGTCTTGCTCCGCCACCTGATACTGCTCCAGCTTGCCGTCGAGCATTTCGTAGGTCCAGGCCCGCAGAGTCTTCTGCGCGAATCTTATCCGGTACACGCGCAGCGTCATGCCCCCGCGGAGGGCCTGGTAGACCTGGTTAAACTCTTGCGGCGTTCCCAAAGGCGCCAGCCCGCCGGCGAAATCTTTCAATGCCTGCTCGCTGAAGTAGTTGTTCGCATTATCCGTGAAGAGCGAACGGTCGATCGTTCCGTGCTGCAGCCCGTCGAAGATTTTGCGCGCCTGCTCCAGCTTCCGGGGCCCTGCGGGGTCATCCGTCGCGAGAAGCAGCGGGGCTAGCCCGTGGGCGATTTTGGCGGCGGCCCCGGCCGCGTCCTGGTTGGTGAGCACGGCCACGGCCACGCGCTCATCGGGGAAGACGATGTTCTCTGCAGTGAAACCTGAGACCTCCCCTCCGTGGGACAGGGCGCGATGCCCCGCCTCCGTCCCCACATCGACGCCCAGCCCGTAGTGGGTGCCCAGCCCGTTCTTGAGCAAAACTTCGGTTTCAAGCTCACGGTAAGAAGGGGGCTTCATAAGCTTTTGATCGATGATGGAGATGTCCCACCTGGCGAGGTCCTGGGCGGGCATGGCAAGCTCTCCCGCCGCAAAAAGCCACCCTTTGCCCTCCTTCGGCGCGGGGCGCAGCGGGCCAAGCCCGTAACGCATGTAGCCGGTCGGGTCGGTCTCCCCGAGCTTTTCCTGATCGACATTGGCGACGCCCTTCATCTCAAGGGGCGTGAACACCTTCTCGCGCAGAAATTGCAGTAACGGCAAACGGGCGGCCCTTTCCGCGATGACCCCGGCGATCACGTAATTGGTGTTGCTGTACTGCCATTTCGTGCCGGGCTCGAAATCCAGCGGCTTACGCGCCCACAGGTCGAGGATTTTTTGCGCGGTGACCGGCTGCAGCATTATCGGCATCACGTAGTCCTGGGGCCAATAGTCCTGATAACCGGAGGTGTGGGAAAGCAGCTCGCGAATGGTGACCTCGTTGGCCCGGGTGAGGTCGGGAATGAACTTGGCGACCCTGTCGTCGAGCGAGAGCTTGCCCTCCTCCTGCAGAAGGAGAATAGCTGTCGCCGTGAACTGCTTGCTGATCGATCCGATGCTGTATCGCATCTCCGGCGTGGCCGGAGTCCGCGGCTCGATTCGCGCATCCCCGTAAGCCTTGAGATAGGCGATCTGGCCGTTTTTCACCACCGCCACGGACGCGCTCGGGACGCCGGTCTTAGCCAGGGCGTCCGCCGCGAGATTATCAATCTTCTCTCGCAGGTCGGGCGAGAGCTGAGCCTGCGCGGGCGGCGTTGCGAAAGCCAGAATAATGAGAATGGCCAAGCGGTGAAGTGACAGGTAAGATTGGGGCATAGAACTCTCCTCGGGGAAGAAAATGATAATCTGGCACGAGCCGCATCATTATATAGGACGTTCTATTTTGTGGCACATTTGAGTATGGGTTTCTTCCCCACGCCGGAGCTTGATGCCGTTTTCAGGCTTTATCAAAAGTTCCACGCACGCCAAATTTCTCTTGCCCATCCGGGGCAAATTGGGAAGCACTGGGTCAACCGTCTAGCGTAAATATTTCATCAGCAGCCTGGTGGCCTCTACCACATAGACCCAGGTAATGCATGGCCTAAGAGATCCTTGTCACTTTTCGATTCCTCTCGCCCTAACGAATTACCGGGAGGGCAAAGCCGAGCGCGCAGGGATTACGGCCTATAACATCAGCCTGATGTGGGCGCCCGTCCTCTCAGCGCGCCTTGCGCCATGACTTCATGTATCTATTTTTTCAACTCAAAATCCTTCGGGACGAATTCGATGGCGACCACTTCGCCGTCAATCTTCGCACGTTATCCTTAACCGGACGATAGGTGATAACCACCGGGTTGGCCGGATTGCGTGGGCCGCAGCTTATGCTGCCGTTGACCTCAGTCGTGTAGGTGGTGAAATCGATGCCCGCAAAATCATTGCTGTGTAATTTGAAGATGCGGTCACCGGCTTTGACGGAGAAGACGGCCCCTTTAACCGAGCAATCGATGCGCAGGAGTAGGCCGCGGGCTTGCTCCTCGCCGTCGCGTGGCTTTCTTAAAACATCTTCGAGCGCCCTTTGCATGGCGGCTTTTTCATCGGCCGGTGGCGCAGGCTGCGCATCTTTGTCTTCGCCCCGCGGCGCGATGATGGACCGCGGACCGTTCGAGCTGTCCGCCGCTTTGTAACGGGCCATCTGCTCTTCCATCGAGGTGATCGAGTTGAGTAGCGATTGGGCCTGCGCTTGCGCCCGTGGCTCTGAATTGCTACGAACAACCTGCTCCAGAATCTGCCGGGCGACTTTAAAATCCTGCTTCCGCAGGTAGACCTGCGCGAGCATGATACGAATATCCTGCCGGGCCGGCGAGAGCGTCAAGGCGCGCTTTAGCAGGCTGATGGAGTCGTCCAGTTGTTCGCCGGTCACCAGATTGACGAAAGCCAGGAGGTGATAAGATTCGGGAAAGCCCGGCGCGAGGTCAATCGCTTTTTTCAACTCGGCGCGCATTGTCTCCGCCGACTCGGTCGGATAGCCCCTCACGATATAACTGTCGTCCATCCCCTCCCGGCTGAGTGCCTAGGCGTAATAGTAGTGCGCCAGGTAGTTTCGTGAGTCGGCGGGCACGGCCCGCTGCAAGAGTTGCTTCGCATCCGCGAACCTTCCCTGCCGTGCGCGCACGATGCCCAGTGAAGCGTTGGCCATGGCGAGGTTAGGATCGAGCGCTAAGGATTGCTGCAGGTGCTTTTCGGCATCGTCAAGGTGTCTGATGTGCAGCAGCAAGTCGCCGAGGTAAGACTGCGCCTCGGCCTCCGTGATCGGCGCGCTCCGCATTTCCGAGTCGAACTCCAGCTTCCTCTCAAAAGTGGCGGCCGTCGCCGCGTAAGTGTTGCGCCGGACGTATTCTTTCAGCTCTTTCTCGACGGCTTCATAATCCGTTTGAAAAGCCTGCTTAAATGCGTCTTCGGCCGGTTTGCCCGCCCCCAGCAGGTTGAGGAAAGTCCCGAGCTGTTCGCGCCGCTGCCCGTTGTTGCCCTGTATCAGGTAATGGAGCAGCGCCCAGGATTCCACGTAAAAGACGCTCATTTTTCGGCCCTCGTTATAGTACGGAGAGCGCTGGTCGACGGTGAAGAGGGTGCGCAGCGGTAAGAGCTTTTGCTCGCGCAGAAGAAAGACGTGGTTGCTGATGACCTTGCCGAGCATCACTTTTCGGTCGTCCGTCATTCTGAAGGTGCTATAGTATTCGGCCAGTCCTTCGTTGAACCATAACGGGATGGTCGCGCCCAAAGTGTTATTGACCAGCAGGTGAACGTATTCGTGAAAGATCGTGCTGAAGGGATCGTCGGCGCGCGTCTCGGTAGTGAGGGGCATGATGTAGTTCACGTCCTCGCCCGTCTGAAAATAGCCCGCCACATTAGGGTTCGGTTTAAAGGGCCGATACGAGCTGTCGCTCTTGAAGACGATCACCGTAGTCGGGACGGGCGAATTGAATTGGGCCTTGGTGAACAGGCGCGAGAAAACATCGCGGAATTGCTCGAGCCGCGTCGCCACCTGATGAATCTCCTTCTCACTCGCGTTGCCGACGAGGAAGAAATTCTTGGAGCGCACGCTGGTCCATGTGTCTTTCGCCGCCGCGGGGTTGAGTGGGGCGACGGCCAGGAGGCACACAACCGTCGCGAGAATGAGCGCGAAACGTTTCATCAGTAGGATCCCCCTTTATTGTGATTGAGAGGTAAAAGGCGCCGCCCTGTATGAAGAAAACCCAGGCGGGACGTCGGAAGCGCACCCGGAAATTCCGGGCGCGCACAGCAGCTTGTGTCCACGGCAGAATATACAGACCGCCATTCCTCGCTGTCAATCAGATGGCGGCCGGGACTCTACAAAGGTGTTCAGCAAGATTATGCGTAAGGACGGCTGCGGCCCAGTCATCAAGCAGCTCGTTAACGCTGAGATGACACAACGCACCATTGTACCTGGCATAATTATCTTCATCTGTCGCGCTCTGGCGCCGGGACAGAGCGCGCTTCCTGTTGGCCCCAGGTATGGCGGCGGCAAGGCGTTCCGCCAAGCCGAGTTTGTCCGCGCGTTGACGTACACAATCAACTTCTACGCGCCGCGCCTCCCCTGCCGAGCAGTTAAGAAAACAGAAGGGTAGAGACCTCATACAGCTTTTACCCCATGGGCTATCTGCGTGCTTATCGAAGTATTCAATAGCATTCGGAAGCCCATCTACGTGAGTTGGTAGTAGCTGGTTAACGCGGATAAATTTAAGGGCTTTTACTAAGCACCCGGCACATTTCTTCTGCGGGAGGAAGTGCTTACCATTCTCGACACTCTCAATCTAAGGAGACCCGCCAGATGATTTCAGGAAGATCCGGGGTTCGGCTCAACGTTCTCATTTCCGCCGGGTTCTTGCTGCTATTAGTAACGGCGGTTGTGGCGCAGAACCCGGTCGGGTCGCTGGTCGGATCGGTCACTGATACGAGCGGGGCGCGGGTCGTCGGAGCGGCAGTTTCTGTTGAGGATCTGGCGTCGCAATCTAAACGGCAGACTTCCACCAACTCGCTCGGCGAATTTCGACTGGAAGCGCTTCCACCGAGCACTTACCGCGTTACCATTACGGCCCCGAATTTCGCCGCGGTAAGTTACGTGATTAAAGTTGCGGTTGGCTCCTCCCCGACTCTTTCAGCAGTCCTCAAACCCGGAGGGGTCACGGCGACGGTGCAAGTCCCATCGGGCGGAGACTCCGTCAGCTCGCAACCTCTTGAGACCACCAGCAGCGTCGAGAAGACGATCATTTCAAAGCGAGATCTGGCGACCATACCACTGGCCCACCGCAGTTTCGCCAACATCGCCTATCTTGCCCCCATGACCGAGCCCGTGGAGCCGTCAGACCCGACCAAGGCGCGTATCACGGCAGTCGCTTTCGGGGGCAGTTCCGGCCTCAACGTTGACCTCTCGGTAGACGGTGGCGACAATAATGACGATTACATCGGCGGCTTTCTTCAGAACTACTCCCCCGATGCGATGCAGGAGTTCGTCGTTCGCACCTCCCAGTTTGACGCTGATACGTCACGCACCAACGGTGGCTCCGTCATCATTATCACCAGACGAGGCACCGACCGGTGGCACGGAGATTTTGGTTACTATTTCCGCGGACGATCACTGAACGCGCGCAATAAGCTGGATAATCCTGAGCCGAACCCGAAGCAGCCTTTCTCGCGGCAGAATGGAATCGCCGCTCTCGGAGGCCCGCTCAGGGCGGGGCGTCTCTGGTTCTTTTCCTCGCTGGAATACATTCATGAAAATGCGAGCGTCGCTTATAGCGCAATGAGTCAGGATGAATTTCACGCGCTGGCACAACTGGCCGCCGCGGGTCTGATCCCGGGCGTGCGTTCCATTGACGTGCCGACTTCCGTACCGGTGCCGTTCCGCGACACGCTTTTCTCGACGAGGGTGGATTGGTCTCAGTCCGACCGCTCTCAATGGTTCTTCCGTGGCTCGCTGGACCGTAATCACACGCGCAACGATCTCATCCAGCAGGGTGCGCTGCCATCGACCGGCTCGTTCACACGTTCCAACTACTATAGCTTTCTGATCAACAATAATTTTCAATTCAACCCTGGATGGTCGGGCACGCTGACGCTGCAAGCCAGCAAGTTTCATCACACCAAAGAGAGGAATTCGCATCTCGGTTTAGCCCTGGCTTTCCCTTTCAGCACGACGACGCTGACGACGTCAGGGTTTGAAACCTTCGGCGATAATCAGTTTGTCACCAGCATTACCGCTTTCCCGATCCGACGTGACCAGCAGAAGTATCAGTTTCGTTACGACGTTGCGCGCGGCGGGGGGAAACATGCCGTCAAGCTCGGAGTGAACTTCATCCACGAGCCGGTGCTGAGCGGCAGGCTCGCCGACGACGCGGAATTGCTGGCGCGCTTACCCGAAGACCCCAGCTTTTATGTCGCTAATCCCGGCCAGTTCGCCACCGACTTTGCTGCCGGAAGTACGTCCATTCCTGCCGGCAACGGTACCTTCTCACAGAATGTGAAAAGGCTCGGACTTTACGCGCAGGATTCCTGGCGCGTCCGTCCCAACTTCACTTTGAACCTTGGATTGCGCTACGACACTACGTTCGGACTCTTCCGGTCCTCGGGGCGCGACCAGGATCAGAACCCGGCCGTCGCCACTTTGAACGCCCTCGGGGTCCCGCTTTCACCTGGTATCCCACACGATTACCGCAAAGCCTTTGCGCCCCGACTCGGGTTCGCTTATTCGCCGGGTGAGTCTACGAAGACGGTGATCCGTGGTGGCATCGGCCTGTACTATAACGATCTCACGCAAAACGGATGGGTCGATGCCTTCCGGGCGGTCAACGAACCCTTCGGCGGTCTGCTCGGGCCGGCAGACCAAGGGGCGGTGATCGATCCGAGCTATCACACCCCCTACGCCTTACAGATGAGCTTTGGCGTCGAGCGGGTCCTCGGCAATACGTGGCGATTAAACATTCATTACGAACACCAGCAGGGCGTGCATCAGTACCGGCGTTATGAATATGTGAGCGGTTTTACGCTGCTGGCCACGGCGCCCAGCATCTCTCTTTTCCGCACCGACAATCGCTCGCGCTACGATGGCATTGCGTTCCAGGTGCAGCATAGCTTCTCCAGGCACTTCGACCTTTCCGCGCACTACACGCTGGCCAAAGCTACGACATGGGGGGCCACGGTCGGGGAGCTGTTTGATTATGTGAATGGCGTGAGTGATGTGCGCAACGCATTCGGTCCTGGCGATCACGGTCCTTCGGGTGAAGACGTGCGGCATCGGTTTGTGCTGGCGGGGACTTTGCGGCTGCCCGGTAGAGTCGAGTTGACCACTCTTTCACAAATAGAGAGCGCCCGCCCCTATACGCTTGCCACCCCGGTTGACCTGAATGACGATGGTCTCGACACGAACGACCGGGCGGTCGTCAACGGCGTGCAAACCTCTTTGGACCAGTTCCGCGGCCGACCTTTTTCTCAGATTGATCTGCGCGTGAGCCGCGAGTTCCGCTTCGGAGAGCGCACCACCCTGAGACCGTTTGTGGAGTTTTTCAACCTGTTGAATCGAACGAATCCCGGGAACAATTTTATTCCCGATCTTTCAGCGCTGCCGGTTCCGGCAAGTGAGCTAGGCAACGCCATGCACATCTGCCTGAATGCGGATTGCACACTCACCAGGCCGATTCGCAGTTTACGGGATTTGCGAGTGCCGGCCGGGGCTTTGGGAGACTTCTTCGGGCCCGGAACGACCGTCGGCATCCCCTTCGCGGCACAACTCGGCGTGCGGCTCAGTTTCTAGCAATAGCTCTGAGATGCATACAGTTGGAGTGTCGGCTGCCGCCCCTGTGCTGCGAGCAGCGACACCAGGGTTCAGCAAAGGAAGAAGGAATGGAAGGAATTTGAGGGTCAATCAGAGTAGGTGTAAGTGGATTTACGTTTGCCTACCGCGAAGCGGTTTAGTCCAAGGTAAGCTATATGGATGGAACGCAAAGCTTATCCCAGAGATTATGAGCGATTGCCTGAGACGTTGGCAGGATTGCATTTCTTAGCCTTCGTAATACTTATGTTGAAGCGGGTTGTTGAAATCCTTGCTTAAAGTTCATAACACGCTCTAGGCCCCCCGGCGTTGCCTGGACTGCCGTGGCCGTCGCCGCCGGCGGGGTCGGGACCTGGGTCTGATGCCAGAAATTGATCCAACGTTATTGGAGCCCCATCTGGCGTACCCTCATCATCAACCGGCAAGGCAAAAATCCTCGGGCCGGTAGGAGCGTTAGATGCTCGGCGTAACGCTGCCTGGCGAGCTGCCAATCCTCCACTCGAGAGGAGTTGAGACATCGGCACCCCTTTAATGGTACGCTCCGTACCGGCGCTCTGGCTCGACACCTTGCTCACCGGCCCGCTCAACGCCCACATAAGTACCATGGCTATGCCCGTACCGAGCTTAGCCACCTTCCACAATTTTTTAAATCTGAGTTTTAGTCTCATAAAATAGAGGGACTCCTTTTACAGAGGGTAAAGCGCTGTCGTTGAAATCACAGCACAGGGTTTATTGGAAGACTGGCTAAGAAAGGAGGCCGCACGCAAAGCTCCGAGGGCCAGCCGATCAAGTACTTGAGGCCAAAGAAGGTATGCTAATTCCGGCGGCGAGTCAAGGATTGGCCGGCACCGGCCGATAAGATTGTAATACTGCTCTCGGGTCGGGTTCGAATCGATCCCGGCAGTTCGCCCGAGTCCTTAAAGTTATATTCGCGGGTAGGAGTAAATTGTCCCAGACGGGCCGCTAACTGGGCTGTAATCCTGAACAAGGGCTGCCCGGATGGGCAACGGCAGCCCTTAATTTGCTTGCTCTTTGTTTCCTCTATCTTTCCTCTCTGCTCCCCTGCGGTTCAAGTTTTTGGCTCACGCTAAGCCCGAAGCACACTCTGGCGCACCTCGCCGAACACGGCTAGAATGGAAGTGTGCTATCTCCTAACATTATTCTGCAAAATCGCTACCGGATTGTTCGGCAACTCGGGCATGGTGGGATGGGTGCTGTTTATGAAGCCGTCGATCAGCGGCTGAGCCGCACGGTCGCGCTGAAAGAGACGCTGGTCGAGACCGATGAGCTGCGCCGGGCTTTCGAGCGCGAGGCGCAGCTTTTGGCTAACCTGCGCCATCCGGTTCTGCCGAAAGTCATAGATCATTTCCGCGAGGGGGAAGGACTATTCCTCGTGATGGAATTCATCCAGGGCGCTGATCTGGGGGCATTGCTTGAGCAGCGTGGCGGCCCGTTTCCTCCCGCCGATGTCCTGCGGTGGGCCGACCAGCTACTCGATGCCCTGGAGTACCTGCACGCGCACCAGCCACCCATCCTCCACCGCGACATCAAGCCGGCCAACCTCAAGCTCACGGCGCAGGGCCAGATTATCCTGCTCGACTTTGGGCTCGCTAAGGGGGCAACCGGTCAGATGTCCACGCTCACCGCGAGCCGGAGCATTCTCGGATACACGCCTAACTACGCCCCGCTGGAACAGATCCAGGGCACAGGCACGGACCCCCGCAGCGACCTGTATTCGCTCGGCGCGACACTCTACCACTTATCGACGGGCGTGCGCCCACCCGACGCCCTCACCCGCGTTGATTCTGTTGTGAACGGAGATCCGGATCCGCTGCGCCCGGCCCAAGAGGTGAACCGGCAAGTGTTCCCGGTCTTCTCTGACTCCCTCGTGAGTGCGATGGCGCTCAACCGCAATCAGCGCCCCCAAACCGCCTTCGAGATGCGCCGGGGGCTGCATCAGACCGGTCCTTCCCTTTCGGTAACCGTCCCGCGAACGGATGAGACTGAGACGACAAAAGTAAGACCGCCCATCGCTAACGCCGGCGCGGGCCTTCCGGCTAAACATCATCGAGCGCCGGCGCAGGTGGTGATCCCCGTTCCATCCGGGGAGTCGCTCACACCCTTAAGGAGAAGCAGAACCGGATGGATCTGGATTCTTGCCGGTCTCCTTCTTGCCGGGTTGGTCTCCCTTTTTATTGCCCGCTACGTCCTGCATCCCGGCAGCGTCGTCGCTAATCGCACGCGACCGACGCCGCCGGCGGTAAATGAGAACGCCGGCCAGGTGAGTAATGCTAACAATCAAAATAGTAACAACGGGCAGCCGGTTCTCTCCCCCGCCATGGAATTAGCCCGCGAGCAGTTGGCTCAAAAAAAGATCCCTTATCGTGAGGACGCTTTTCTCAAGACTCTTGAAAGGGGGGACGTCAACACGGTAAAACTTTTTCTCGCGGCCGGGATGAACCCGAATGCTAAAGACGAGATGGGCAGGACGGCTTTGATGCTCGCGGCGCTCAACGGCCACAACCACATTTCGCAACTGCTATTGGATAAAGGCGCGGACGTGAACGCCACGGACGACAGCGGCTCGACGGCCGTCATTAACGCCGCGTCAAATGACCACCGGGGCACTTTGGAAGGTTTGCTGGAGAGCGGCGCCGACGTCAACGCGGCGAACAAAGACGGCCAGACGGCCCTTTTGCGCGCGGCGAAGGAAGGTCACACCGAGATCGTGCGAATGCTACTGAATAAAAGCGCCAAAGTGAACATTAAAGACAAAGAAGGACGCAGCCCCCTGATGTGGGCGGAAATCAATGCTCATCCTGACACCGCTCGATTACTTAAGGAGGCAGGAGCCACCGAGCCGTGACCCGCTCCCACAGCCATTTGCGCCTGACCTGAGAGCCTTGCGCCTCCAGCTTTTCCCTCTCGGGTCCTGCGGCGTCCTGCGGCGGTTCAAATCCGCCTTCCCCTACACACGCCGCCATGCCGAGAGCGATGCACCCCTACCACCCCTTCGCTCGGACACGACCTCCGCAATAATGGCGAGCGCCACCTCCTGCGGCGAGACGGCGCCGATGCCCAACCCGATGGGCGCTCGCACCTCTCTCAACCGCTCTTCCTCCACGCCCTCTTCGCGCAATCGTTCGAGCACGATGTTTGTCCGCCGCTTGCTTCCGATCAGCCCGACGTAATCCGGCCGCGCGGCGACGACGGCGCGCATACACTCCTCATCCTCATTGTGGCCGCGTGTGACGACGGCGACGGAAACGCCCCGGCCCTTTCCGATCACCTCACGCACCGCATCAGTCCAATTTTCCGCGGCGATCAGCTCAATGCCCTGATCCGGAAAGCGTTCGCGCGTCACGAAATCGGCGCGATCGTCGATCAAGGTGGTGCGGTAGCCGATGAAGCGTGAGAGATGGGCCAGCGATGCGCCGACATGCCCGGCCCCGCAAATGACCAGCCGCGGCTCCGGCTCGATCCGCTCAAACAGGACGCGCGCCCCGCGCCACGATTCCAGCTCGCGCGCAAACTCTTCGACCTTGAAGGCTCCGGCCTCCGCGCGCGAGTTGAGAAAGACGGGAGCATAGCGCGCGACCGCCTCTTCTAAAGCGGAGTCGCCGAGACCACCGGCACGCGCGCCCGACTCTTCGACGACCAACTTTTTGCCAACGCCCCGCCGACCTTCGATGAGGGTCACGAGCGTGGCCACGGAGCTGTCTCTCAAGACACGCGAGATCGCTGCGGTGATAAGTCTTGCCGGTGTTTGATCGCTTTCGTCATGCATGCCGGAGGCGCTGTGGCCGGGGAACTCCCCTTCGGCTACTTCGCGGAACTCTCTTTGATCAGATGGACGGCGATCGCCGCGCGGCGGACGAGCCATAGCGGGCCGACGAGCAGGTAAACCGGATTGCGAAAGAAAGCAGGCTGGTTACCCTCAATCGCATGACCAACAAATTGGAGGATCCAGCCGGCGACGAAAAGCGCGAGTGCCCACCGCCAGTTGAAGAGAAACACCGGCAGCGAAACAGCGATGAACGGGATGCCGATGCTATGCGTCAACCGGTTCAAAGGGTGCTGGTGCTTCGCTTTATAATTCTCGATGAAAGATGCTGGCATATGGCCCCCTCACAGGTGACAAGCGGCGGGCAACCCGGTAAAGACCTTCCCCTTATCACCCGCCATTCTTCGACGCGTCCCACACGTCTATAAAAATCTCCATCGTGCCGCCGCACACCATGCCCTCTTCGCTCGCTTCGTCCGCCGTCAGCTTGAAATGATGGAGCGCGGAGACGCCGGTTCGCAGCGCCTCACGCGCTTCGGCCCACACTTCCGCTTCGATGCAGCCGCCGCCGACTGTTCCCGCCACCTCGCCGTTCTCGAAAAAGAGCATCTTCGCCCCACGCCGCTGCGGCGTGGAGCCGCGCGTGTGCGCGACCGTCGCCACGACGACACACTCCCCGCGACTGTTGGCCTCGCCGATCAAACGGTAAAGCTCGCCTTGAGCAATCGTACCCATACTGATAACGAAATGATGAGCGCGGAAGGATGAATGATGAACTACTCCTGCATCCCGCGTTCAACCTCATCACTCCGGAAGGATGGTACATCCCTCCCACGTCACACCGCAACATCTTTAGAAGGTGGTCTGCGCTGGTACGTACGAAGGAGTCATATTTAATCAGACGAGAGCTACTATCACTTGGTCTGAATCTCCTAAGCTTTTCCTCCCGGGTCCTATGCGGTTCAAATCGCCTTCTTTACATAGGCGGTGGGGGCATGGGCGGCGTGGATGGTGTCGTCACAGTTGTGGACGGAAACTCGGTAGTAGTGCTGCCGGAATTTGTCGTAGTCGTCTGCGTTGTGGTCGCGGCATTGACGCGCTCGCGTATCTTTTCAGTTTCGGCGTCGGCGGTTGCGATGGCGGATTCCAGGTGCGCGCGGCTGGTGGCCAACTGGTCGAGTTGCGCGCGGACTCTCCCCTTTTCATTCTCGAGTTGCTGGCGACGCTGGTCTCGTGCCACCTCCGGGCGCGTGGTGCCGAGGGTCGCGACGGCACGTTCGATGTTGTCCGGCTGGAGCGCATAGTCTATCTGTTCGGCGCGGGCCTGAAGGTCGGCTTCTTTTGCCTGGACATCGCGCAACTGCGCACGCAGGTTTTCCGCGCGCTGTTCGGAGCGCGACAAGCGCTCAAGATCGACGAGCGTGCGCTGCTGCTCTTCCATCTGGTTCATCTTTTCCGTCAGCTTAATGACATCATTCGACAGCTTGTCCACCGAACGGCGCATCAAATCTGCGTCAGAGTTGGGCGGGGTCGTCTTCGGTGTGCGACTCCGATCGCTCGAAGGAGCGTCGGCGGTGCTGATGATCGTCGCGTCCGAAGCCTGTGCGGACGAATCCGGTTGCGGCGTAGGCGTCGCAGAGGCCACAGACTGAGCGGTGCGGCGCAACGAGCGCCTCCGCCGCCGCTGCTGAGCCTGGACATCAAATAAGTAAAGGCCGACCAATAACAGGGCAACGATGACAAATGCCGATCGGTGAATAAAGCCAGTTTTCATTACTAATCCCCAATCCTACTCCCACGCCGAAGCTTTGATACATAGAGAGATGCCGCCGGGCACGGTGAAGATGCTTCTCCATTACACGCCGCGCGCCTTCCCGAGTTCCTTCCCTGCGCCCTTTATACTTTGCCGGGTCATCCTTAACCTGGCCACCCGCCCGACCCCATGACCGCCGCTTATCCCGCTTGAATCTTAAAGCTAATATCCATGGCGCGCGCCGAATGCGTGAGCGCCCCGATACTGATTAAATCGACGCCCGCTTCGGCGTAGCCGCGGACGTTCTCCAGCGTAATCCCGCCGGAGGATTCAATCGTGACGTGCGGGTCAAGCTCGCGCGCAAGGCCGACCATCCGCACCGTCTCCTCCGGCGTCAGATTATCCAGTAGCACGATGTCTGCGCCGTTGTTGATCGCTTCGCGCAGGTCGGGCTCGTGTGAAACCTCGACCTCAATCTTGTGCAGGTGCCCGACCTTTTCGCGCGCGCTTTTGACGGCCGCCCCGACCCCGCCGGCGAGCGCAATGTGGTTGTCCTTAATGAGCACGCCGTCGTCCAGACCGTAACGGTGGTTCCGCCCGCCGCCCGACAGCACCGCGTATTTTTCCAGCATGCGTAGGCCGGGCGTGGTCTTGCGCGTGTCCACGACCTGCGCCCCCGTGCCTTCGACGGCGCGGACGTACCGGCGCGTGAGCGTCGCAATTCCCGACAGGCGCTGGAGCAGATTCAGCGCGACGCGCTCGCCGGCGAGGAGCACGTCGGCGAAACCGCTCGTCCGCGCGATCACCTTCCCGGCCTCCACCTCGTCGCCGTCAGACGCAAAGGCCTCGATCTGCTGCTGCGCGTCGAGCGTTGAGAAGACGGCTTCCGCCGCTTCCAGCCCGGCGACGACCATCAATTCTTTGGCGATAAAGCGCCCGCGCGCCCGCGCGTTGCGCGCGACGGTGGACTGCGTCGTGATGTCGCCCCGCCCCAGGTCTTCGCTGAGGAACGCGCCGATTTGCGAAAAGAGGGCCCCCTCGTCGAGCCAGTTCATTGCAGGGCCTCCAACATCTGCTGAAGCGCCGACGTACGTTGCGCAATATCGGCGAGCCGTTCCTTCACCTCGTTCACCTTCTCGACGGGGGCCCGCTCGGCAAATTGCGGGTTCGCCAGTTGGGTTTCCAGCTTCGCCCCCTCCTTCTCCAGCTTCTCTAATTCGCGGCCCAACCTCGAGCGCTCCTGCGCGAAATCGATTAAGCCTTCGAGCGGGATCGCGATTTCCGCGCCCCCGGCGATCACGGTGCGTGCCGACGCGCGCGGCGCTTCCAACTGCTCGGCGATGGAGACTTGGGAGGCCCGCGCGAGCCGCGCAATCTGGTCCGTGCTGGCGGCAAACACCGTGCGTAAATTCTCATCGGCCGAGCCGATCAGCAAGCGCACGCGCTCGCCCGGCTTAATGTTCATCTCGGAGCGGATGTTGCGCACGCGCGAGATGAGATCGATCACCGCCTGCATCTCCTGCTCCGCCCGCCCGTCAATCAGCTCCGCGCTGCCCAGCGGGTAAGCGGTCAGCATGATCGTCGCCGACGCCCCGCGGTAAGCGTCGTGCAGCAGCTTTTCGCGGTCGCCCGGCAGTCGCAGCCACAACTCCTCCGTGATATAGGGCATGAAAGGATGGAGCAGCCTGAGCGCCTGCTCCAACACCGTGATGATGCGCGTGCGCGCCCCGTCCCTCTCCGGCGAGCCTTGCTCGGCCGTCACGTCGGCCTTCGTCAACTCGATGTACCAGTCGCAGAAGTCGTCCCAGAAGAAGTGATAGAGCGTTTGGACCGCCTCATGAAACTGGTAACCCTCCAGCGCAGCATTAACGTCGCGTGCCGTTTTGTTTAACCGCGAGAGGATCCAGCGATCATGCAGCGCCGCCTGACCGGACTCATTCCGCAAAGCTTCGGGGCGGACGGTTGCGCCTTCGGAATTTAACAGGCAGAAGCGCGCGGCGTTCCAGATTTTGTTGGCGAAGTTGCGGTACGACTCGACCTGCTTATCGTTCCAGCGCGTGTCCGTGCTGCCGACGGAAGCCAACGTGAGGCGCGTCGCGTCGACGCCGTACTTATCGAACACGTCCAGCGGATCGACACCGTTGCCTTTCGTCTTCGACATGCGTTGGCCGTGGCGGTCGAGGATAGTGCCCGTCACAAAAACATCCCGGAACGGCTCCCTCCCGATAAACTTCAGGCCCGTCATCACCATGCGCGACACCCAGAGGAAGATGATGTCGCGCGCCGTGACGAGCACCGCCGTGGGGTAGAAAGTTCTTAGGTCCTGCGTATCGTCCGGCCAGCCCAGTGTTGAGAACGGCCATAGCGCGGAGGAGAACCAGGTGTCCAGCACGTCCTCATCCTGCGTGAGCTCGTCCGTGCCGGCCTTCACCCGCGCCTCTTCCTCGCTGCGCGCCACGACGGTGCGGCCGTCTCTCGTGTACCAGGCGGGGATTTGATGGCCCCACCACAACTGCCGCGAGATGGTCCAGTCGCGCAAATTCTCCAGCCAGTTCGTATAGACCTTTTCGTAAGGCACCTCGGGGACGAACCGCGGTTTTTTCTCGCGCGCCATCAGACCGAGCGCAAGGTCGCGCAACTCTTCCATGCGGCAGAACCACTGCGTCGAGATCAGGGGCTCGATCACCGTATCGCAGCGGTCGCACTTCGAGATGGAGAACTCATAGTCGGTAACCCTCTCTAACAGGCCGAGCTCTTCAAACTTCTCGACAACCTTTTCGCGCGCTTTATAGCGATCAAGGCCGAAGAACTCCGCGCCAGCGTCCTTAGTCATCCGCGCGTGTCTGTCGATCACCACGACCTGTGGAAGGTTGTGGCGTAGGCCCATCTCGTAATCGTTAGGGTCGTGCGCGGGCGTGACCTTGACCGCGCCGGTGCCGAACTCCGGGTCAACGAATTCGTCCGCGATCACCGGGATCTCGCGACCCGTGAGCGGAAGCAGGAGGGTCGCGCCGGCGAGGTCACGGTAACGCTCGTCATGAGGGTTGACGGCCACCGCCGTATCGCCCAGCATCGTCTCGGGCCGCGTTGTCGCGACCGTCACACGCCTGTCGCTCTTCTTCACCGGGTACTGCAAATAGTAGAGCTTGCCGGGCTGCGACACCATCTTCACTTCCAGGTCGGAGAGCACCGTCTGATCGGTCGGGCACCAGTTGACGATGCGGTCGCCGCGATAGATCAGACCCTCCTCATACAGGCGCACGAAAACTTCACGGACGGCGCGCGACAACCCTTCGTCCATCGTGAAGCGTTCGCGCGACCAATCGACGGACGCGCCCTCGCGCCGCATCTGTTTGGTGATCTGCCCGCCGGACTCATGCTTCCACCGCCAGACGCGCTCGATAAACTTTTCCCGGCCCAGGTCGTATCGTGTCAGCCCCTCCTTTTTCAGTTCGCGGCTGACGACGAGTTGTGTGGATATGCCCGCATGATCCGTTCCGGGCAGCCACAGCGTCCGGTAACCGCACATCCTCTTATGGCGCGTGAGCACATCCATTAACGTGTGCTGAAGCGCATGGCCCATGTGCAGGGAGCCGGTCACGTTCGGCGGCGGGATGGCGATGGAGAAGACGGGGGCGCTTGATTCCTGATTGATCTCAGGGGCAAAGTAATTCTGCTCTTCCCAGCGCGCGTAGTGATGCTCTTCAGCCTGCTTCGGGTCGTAAGTTTTCGGTATGTCCATCATGCCAGGGTGATCAGTAGTCAGTTGTTAGCCACCAATGACCATTGTAAAGCAATTCCTTACCAGTTTTCACCTGAGAGGAGAATACCGACTATAAACTGCCAGCCTTAGTCTCAAGCCAACAACCGTTCACTAATGAAAAAGGGATCGAGAGGGCGACCTACTCTTTCAGCCGCCTCGGTCTCGATCCGCCGTTGGTCTCGCTCGGTTACTTACTGCGCCCGCGATCTCTCTTCGTCGAGCCGCCGCTTGATGAGAAGCTCGGCCAGTTGCGGGACGACCTCCCACGCGATCTCTTGCACGACCTTTTCCGAAAGATGCTCGACGGCACGCTGGGCGATCGCTTCGATCACTTCCGGGGATAATTGGTCGAGGCCGATCTGGCCTCCGTGCGGTGCCGCGCCGGGGGCCGCGGACTCGCCTTCTGTTTGGGCCTCAGCCCGGGTGCCGCTGATCCCCTCCGGAGGAGCAATAACCTGCGGCTCTACCTCTTCGACGGGAGCGAACTCCGCGCGCCGCTCCTCACCAATAATTTGCGCCTCGACGAACTCTACGGGCGGCGGCGCGGCTTCCGCCACCGATTCTTCAAGATCGGCCAGGGACACACTGCCGGTCTCTTCAACCGGCGGCGGCGCGTCCGGCTCGGGCGGCAACATGTACGCTTCATCTTGTAAATCCAGTATGAAGTCGTCGGCTTCGGCCGCCGCGGGTGCGAACCCGATGTCGCCCAGATCAAGGAGCGAATCGTCTTCTAATGCTGTGTCAGTCGTGCGTGAAGATGGCGCAGGCTGCCCGCCCGGGGCCTGATCATTCATTTCTTCGAACTCAAACGGCGGCAGTGTCTCCTGCATCTGCTCGGGCGTCAAGTCTGCCCCCCACGTGTCGACCGAAGCCTCCAGACCCGTGACGGCGGTCGGCGCGGCTGCCGGTTGCTGGATCTCCCAACCGATGGTCGTTTCGCTGTCATCGCTGGCGGCTTTAGCTTCAATCATTTCATCATCCGCCTTCGCACCGGTTGAAGCTTCTTCCGCAACCGGCGCCTTTTGATCCGCCGCGCCCTCAGACTGCTGCGGGGCGGGGGTGATGTCGGCTTCCGCCACTTGAATTGTGTGATCGCCGGGTTGACTTGTCGCCGCGGCCTCCTCTTTCGGCGGTGATAATTCTCCGGTGGTTGCTTCGCCCTCAACGGTACCGCTGCCGAGCAAAGCGCTAACTTTGCCCACGAGCTGTCGAATTGATTGAAAG
>CAYLJO010000038.1:0-1774 GCA_964383905.1 uncultured Blastocatellaceae bacterium | reverse complement strand
ACCGCTGCCGAGCAAAGCGCTAACTTTGCCCACGAGCTGTCGAATTGATTGAAAGGGTTTAGTCAAGTAATCATCCGCGCCAACTCTGCGCGCCTCCGCTTCGTCGAACGGCTCGAATGAGCCGACGAGAAGCATTACCGGAATGTGGCGGAAACGCCCGTCCTGCTTAATACGATCGCAGACCTCGTAGCCGGTTAGCCCGGGCATGAAGACATCCACGAGCACAATGTCGGGCGCAACTTCTTCGAGCTTTTTGATGGCTTGCAAGCCGTCGCTCACAGTTGTGACCTGCATGCCTTCGTCGGCAAACGTCAGGTCAACCACTTTCTGGATTGTGACCGAATCGTCCGCCAGCAGCAGTTTGCGTCCCGTTACCACATCCGTACTCCTTCGTTCGAGGCAAGCGCCACCAGCGGAAACCGAAGCGCGCGTGCGCTAAAACCGGCAGCACAAGGCTTGTGATGAACCACTCATGGCCCATAAAGTCACCGGGCCACTCTTGAAACCTAACACCCGCCGCAATCGCGCGTCAAGAGTTTATCAACGGATAACCGGAATGTTTTCTATAACATCTGGGCAGATTCGGTGTCACCGTCAGAACGCCGCGGCCGGTGAGAAAATACGGTCGCGTCCTGATTCGAAAAATCAGTGGCACAAGGGGGAATCTTTCTCTTGACAGGGCCGCCTCTATTGGCTTTTAAAAAGAGGCCAAACAAACAACCCGCAACCGGACCTTTTCTTAAAATGTCGCTCGTTCGCATCCTCAGCTACCCTCAAAAATTTC
Source organism: uncultured Blastocatellaceae bacterium (assembly GCA_964383905.1). GTDB lineage: Bacteria > Acidobacteriota > Blastocatellia > Pyrinomonadales > Pyrinomonadaceae > CAYLJO01. The sequence continues at coordinate 990 of CAYLJO010000038.1, read as the reverse complement.
CTCTTGACAAACCTAAAATCTTCGCGTAACCTTTACGCTAAGCATAGCGTATTACAGACGCTATGCCTTGTAAAGGGGATTTTTGAGGGAACCGGATATGCCTTACAGCTATGAATTCGAGAGGCCCGGACTCACGGTCGATTGTGTGATCTTCGGGCTCGACCTGGAAGAGGAGAACCTCCAGGTCATGCTCATTGAGCGCGACCTTGAGCCCTTCGCCGGCATGTGGGCCATCCCCGGGGGTTTCGTTCACAATGGGGAATCGCTTGAGCAGGCCGCGTTGCGTGAATTGCGGGAGGAGACCGGCATCACCGACGTCTTTCTCGAACAACTCTACACCTTCGGAGACCCTGGGCGCGACCCGCGCGGGTGGGTCGTTTCCGTGGCTTACTACGCCCTTGTCTCGCCGGAAAAACATTCCATCTCTGCGACCACCGATGCGAGACAGGCTAGGTGGTTTCCCGTTGCGGCACTCCCCCGGCTTGCTTTCGATCATGACGAGATTCTCAAAGTGGCCATTGATAGGATTAGAGGGAAACTTACCTACGCGCCGATCGGTTTTGAGCTGCTCCCGCAAAAATTCACGATCAAGCAGCTGCAGAAACTCTACGAGATCGTTTTGGGCAGGAGACTAGATAACCGCAATTTTAGAAAGAAGATTTTTAGTATGGACGTTCTGCGCGAGCTGAACGAGATGCAAAAAGGTGTGCCACATCGCGCCGCGCGTCTTTACAGGTTTGATGAGCGCAAGTACAGGCATTCGGTTAAGCGCGGCTTGAGTTTTGAGCTGTAGCACGAAAGAGGAATCATGGCAGATAGGACAGTCAGGGTCAGCAAATTTTTAAGCCTGGTGCTGAGACACCGGCCCGAAAAGATCGGCATTGCTCTCGACAGCCAGGGGTGGGTGTCCGTCTCCGAGCTACTTAAAGGCTGTCGGGAACATAATTTCCCTTTAACCAGGAAAGAGCTTCGGGCGGTCGTTGATACTAA
>CAYLJO010000037.1:27001-37703 GCA_964383905.1 uncultured Blastocatellaceae bacterium | reverse complement strand
TAGTTATGGCAAACCTGTTAGACATACGTCGCCGGATCAGGTCCGTCAAAAACACGCAGCAGATCACTAAGGCGATGAAGATGATGTCGGCGGCGCGGCTCAAGCGTGCGCAAGACCATGTCGTCGCGGCGCGCCCGTTCGCCAACAAGATGCTGGAAGTGCTCGGCGATCTGGCCGCACACACCGACGAGAATTTCCACCACCCGCTGCTGGACCAGCGCGGTGATGACCGTTACCTCGTCGTGCTTATTACTGCCGACAAAGGCTTGTGCGGCGCCTTCAACGCCAACCTGACCAAGGCGGCGCAGGCTTTCATCCGTGAAAACGCGGGCAAGAGCATCGAGATGCTGCCGATCGGCCGCAAGGGGAGGGACTTCTTTCGCCGCCGCAACGTCACGTTCATCGGAGAATACATTGGACTGATGGGCAAAGGCCGCGTCGAATATTCGGAGGCGCTTGATGTCGCACGTGACGTGATCAAAAGCTTCACGGAAGATCGGGAGCTCGACAAAGTTTTTATCATCTACAACGAGTTCAAGTCCGCCCTTCAACAGCGCGTCGTCGTCGAACAACTGCTCCCCGTCGTACGGGCCACCGAAAGATCGGACGAGCCGGCCGACGCCAAGGCACCCGCCCCCACCTTGACGGAATACATCTACGAGCAGCCGCCCGAACAGATTTTCAGTCGCCTGCTCCCGCGCCTCGTGGAAACGCAAATCTTCCGCGCCCTGCTTGAGTCGGTCGCGTCCGAGCACGGGGCGCGCATGACGGCGATGGATTCCGCATCGAAGAACGCCGGCGAGTTGATCAGCTCGCTGACACTCAAGATGAACCGCATCCGGCAGGCGGCGATTACGAACGAGATCATTGAGGTGGTGTCCGGCGCGTCGGCGCTTTAAACTGCCCGCCGCGAGTGATGAGCGTGAAGGGAAGCCGGCCCGGCCGCTTCCCTTCATTTTTGCCAGGGCGAGATGGTCGCGCGGAACGAAACAATAGAACCGTCGGCGGGTGGCGAAGCGAAGCACGGGCGTATGTGGCGCTACGGCCCGCTCGCTTTCTGGATGGCCCTGATATTTTTTGCTTCGACCGGCACGTTCTCGGCCGCCAACACCTCGTCCATCCTACGCCCACTCCTGCTCTGGCTGTTCCCACACGCCAGCGAAGCGAGCATCAATCTCGCGCATTTTCTTGTGCGCAAGGCCGCACACTTTACGGAGTACGCCGTCTTCGGGCTACTCGCCGCGCGCGCCTTTACGGGTTCGTCACAGGATACCCTGCGCCGCGGATGGTTCTTCGCGGCGCTCCTGCTGCTTATTTTCTACTCGCTCTTTGACGAGTTTCACCAAAGCTTCGTGCCGTCGCGCACCGCCTCGATCTACGACAGCCTCCTTGATACATCAGGCGGCTTCACCGCCCTCCTCTTATGCGCGGCCCGGCGGAAGCTGAAGAGCCGGACGCGGAGACCGAGGTGACGGAGGCGACGCGGTGAAATGTTGTTTTATCTCCCTGGTCGCCGCGTCGCCCACTCTCCTTGGTCTCTTCTTTTATCCTTTATTTCATCGCCTTTTTGTGCAATAGTTTATCCGCAAAGTTCCGCGCCGGTTGTGTGAACCTTGCCCTGTGTTTAACCGTATAATATCTGGCGGCTGCGCCCTGAACCGAAACGCGCCGCGCAAAAGGAGATTGAAAGCAACATGGGAATCTTTGATACCCTCCGCACACAGTTGATTGAAGTCATCGAGTGGCTCGACGAATCGAGCAACACGATGCTTTATCGCTTTCCCGTCCAGAATCAGGAGATTAAGAACGGCGCGCAGCTGATCGTGCGCGAATCGCAAGCGGCCGTTTTCGTTCATGAGGGCCAGATCGCGGACGTTTTCCCTCCGGGCCACTACACCATTGACGGCGGCAATACACCCATCCTGACCAAACTCGGCGCGTGGAAATATGGCTTCAATTCCCCCTTCAAGGCGGAAGTCTATTTCGTCAACACCAAGCAGTTCACCGACCGCAAGTGGGGCACGGCGAATCCGATCATGATGCGCGATGCGGACTTCGGGATGGTGCGCCTGCGCGCTTTCGGCATCTATTCGATGCGCGTCTCCGACCCGCGCGCTTTCATCCGGGAAGTCGCCGGAACCAACGGCCGCTTTGAGACCGAAGACATCGAAGGCCAGCTCAAACGCACGCTCGTCAGCGGCTTCACCGACGCCCTCGGCCAATCAAAGATCGCCGCGCTTGATCTCGCCTCGAACTACGACGAGCTCGGCAGGTTCTCACGCACCAAGATGAACGAAGATTTCCACACCCTTGGGCTGGAGCTCACCAAGTTCACCATCGAAAACATCTCGCTTCCGCCCGAGGTCGAAGCGGCGATGGACAAGCGGACTTCGATGGGCGTGCTCGGCGACGCGAACCGCTACACGCAATTTCAGGCGGCCGACGCACTGCGTGATGCGGCCCAGAATCCGGGCGGGGCGGGCCTCGGCGCGGGTCTCGGCGCCGGCTTCGCCGTCGGCAACGTGATGGCCGGGGCGATGGCGAACGCCACGAAACCGCAGCCGCAGCAGGGCGGCGACAGCGCGACGACGGCTAAATGCCCGAAGTGCGGCGCATCAAACAATCCCGCCTCGAAGTTCTGCAATGAGTGCGGGGCAAAAATGGAGGTCGCCCCCGCCATGGTCGCCTGCGTCAAGTGCGGCGCGCAGCTCCACGCGGGCGCAAAGTTCTGCACCGAGTGCGGGGCCAAACAGGAACAAGAAAAGGCGAAGTGCCCGAACTGCCAGGCCGAAGTCGCGCCCGGCGTGAAATTCTGCAATAACTGCGGAACAAAGATCGAGGCCGCCGGCTCACCACAGCCGTCCGCTTGATCGGCCAACGGTGCGCCTCGGGCCGCCGCACGCACCCGTGACCATTAAAGATAAAATCAGCCCAATCCCAGCCAGGGAGCCGGATGCGATCAAAAGGCATCCGGCTCCTTTTGCATTTTAATGGCGCCTCGGCGCACTGTATGGCGGAAGCTGATCTGGACGATCTGAGTTCTTATCATGACGGAATATCTGACCTACCTTTGAGGTAGGAATCTTTTGGCTGCTTAGCAGTTGCGTCGCGGGGATGTTATGCTGCGGGCGTCTCTTCTGTCATAAACAGTCGAGTCATCATAACTCGAGGAGAACGAACCGGTTATGCTGAGACGTTGGAAGCCACCACAACGTGTCGTAATTACTGGAATGGGTTGTGTCACGCCGATCGGGATCGGGCGTGAGGCTTACTGGGACGCGCTTCGTCGGGGTGAGAGCGGCGTGCGGCGCATCGAAAGCTTCGACGTTGCCGGCGCTCCTGTCAAGATCGCCGCCGAAGTGCGGGACTTCGATTGGGAGTCGCAGCTCAATCCGAAAGACCGCAAACACGTTCCCCGCACCGTGCCGCTCGCGCTCGCCGCTTCCCGTGAGGCTTTGAAGGACGCCGGGATAGAGACGAGCGATCTCACACTGGAGGAGCGCCGCGGGATTGGTGTCGTGCTGGGCACGGGCGGCGGGGGTCTCGCCTTCACGGAGAAGCAGTACGAGCTCTATTTCACCCGCGACGGCAGCGGGGCCAGCATCTACACCATCCCTTCGTCAACGCACGGGGGCCTCTCGAGCGAGCTCTCAATGGCTTTCGGCCTGCGCGGCCTCTCGCACATTATCTCAACCGGCTGTACCAGCTCGACCGACGCCATCGCCTATGCCGCCGAGCACATTGCGCTCGGCCGCCAGGAAGCGATGCTCACCGGCGGAGTCGACGCCCCCATCGCGCCCGGAATTCTCGCCGCGTTCAATGTCATGACTGTGCTGACCGGCGAATGGAATGATGAGCCTAAGCGCGCCTCCCGCCCCTTTTCGCTCGATCGTTCCGGGATCGTGCTGGGCGAAGGCGCATGGATTTACGTACTTGAAGAGTATGAGCACGTCAAAAAGAGGGGCGCGAGAATTTACGCGGAGATTACCGGGTACGGCGCGACGTGCGACGCCTACCATCGCGTCCGCCTTGCGGAGACGGGGGAAGAGCCGGCGCGCGCCATGTCCCTGGCGATGGCGGATGCCAGGCGCACGCCGCAGGAGATAGATTACGTTAACCTTCATGGGACCTCGACCGTGCTTAACGACCGCATAGAGACGCACGCGTTGAAGATCGCCCTCCGGGAGCAGGCGCGGAAAATTCCGATGTCGGCGACGAAATCGCAGATCGGTCATCCGCAGGGTGCGAGCGGGGGGGCGGGGCTCGGCGCGGCGCTCTGCGCGATGCACACGAACACCATCCCGCCAACGATAAATCTTGATGAGCCTGACCCCCAATGCGATCTTGACTACGTCCCGAACGAGGCGCGCGAGGCGAGCGTCCGCGTCGCCCTCTGCAACTGCATCGGCTTCGGCTCGAAAAACAGCGCGCTCGTTATTGAAAAACTGATGGCAGGTAGCAAGTGACAGGCAACGGGACCAAGACCTGTGCTGGCTTGTCGCCGATCATCGATCGCCATGTTTGACCGCTTTCGCCATCGCAGTGACGAGCTTGAGCATCTTGATAAAGGTGATTATACGCCCGAAGAATATGAGGGCTGCCTCGTCGAGCTGCGGCGCATCAACCGTTATCTCGGCGACACGAGCGCGCTCAGCCGTTCGCTCTTTCCACGTATCGAGAGCGGCAGCTTCTCGATGCTCGACGTGGGCGCAGGCTCAGGCGAGCTGCTCCGCGCCACAGCCCTGTGGGCGCGCGAGACCGGACGGCGCGCCACGCTCGTCGGCCTCGAATTGAACGAGCGCTCCGCACGTGCCATCCGTGAAGAATCACAGGAATTTGCCTGCATCAGCTCCGTTCGCGGCGATGCGCGCCGTCTGCCCTTCGCCGACGGCGGCTTCGATTATGCGATCTGCTCGCTCTTTACGCATCACTTCAGAGATGAAGGGGTGGTCGCAATTCTGCGCGAGCTCGGCCGCGTCGCACGTCGCCGCATCTTTGTCATAGATCTTCACCGCCTCCCGCTTGCTTATCTTCTCTATACGACGGTGGGTCGTCTCTTTCTGCATAACCGTTTGATACGCGCAGACGGTGCGCTCTCCATCCTGCGCAGTTTTCAACCCGACGAGCTGCGCCACCTGGCCCGGCGTGCGGCTCTCGTCAACATCAGCGTCGAGCGTCGTTTCCCTTTCAGATTAGTCCTCAGCGGAGAAAAACCTGTATCTGAGTCTCGGGATTCAAGGCTCCGAGGTGAAAACGGAGGCTGAGCTCGGAACTCTAAACTCGGAGCTCGAAACTTTAGCCAGATGAGCGCGACACGTAAAAGTTACGACGTGGTGATCGTCGGCGGCGGCCCGGCCGGCACGAGTGCGGCGATTCACCTCGCGACGCGTGGGGCGCACGTGCTGCTTGCCGAGAAGAAGAAGTTTCCGCGGGCGAAGCTGTGTGGAGAGTTCATTTCGCCGGAATGCCTGGAGCACTTTGAGCGGCTCGGCGTCGCGGATCGACTGATGGGGGCGGGCGGCGTGCGCCTGGTCGAGACGGTCTTTTATGCGCGCGGTGGAAGCAGCATCAACGTGCCCAGCGAATGGTTCGGAACTCGCGGCCAGTACGCCCTAGGTTTAAGCCGCGCCGAGATGGATATGGGTCTGCTCACATGCGCGCGTGACGCGAATGTCGATGTCCTGGAGGAAGCGCAATCTGCCGGCCTGATCATACGGGACGGGCGTGTGCGAGGCGTCTGCTTGAAAGTAAAAGAGGCCATGCGTACCTACGATTCGCTCGTGGCGATTGATGCCACGGGGAGGACGCGCTCTCTCGCACGCTACCTCGCGAAGAAGGGGAGCAGTGCTCACGGGAAAAATCGGCGCGCCACACTCGTCGCTTTCAAGGCCCATCTCGAAGACGCGTGTGTCGCCGAAGGCCATTGCGAAATCTACTTTTATCCCGGCGGCTACGGTGGATTGAGTCGCGTGGAAGGCGGGCTGAGCAATCTCTGTTTCATCTGTGCGGCCCGCGACGTGTGCGCGTGCGGCAGCGACGCGGAAAGAGTGGTGCGCGAAGTCGTGATGCGGAACCGGCGCGCTCAGCTTACACTCGCCGGTGCACGCGTCCGCACCCATTGGCTAAGCGTCGCGCTCAACAGCTTCGGTCGCCGTGAGATTGTCCCCGCCGCCGGGCTCCTTGCCGTCGGCGACGCCGCTTCGTTTATTGATCCGTTTACGGGCAGCGGAATGTTGATGGCGCTCGAAAGCGGTGAGCTTGCGGCCGGTGTCATCCTCCGCCGGTTAGCGCCACTGCGCGCGGGCGCCTCCTTCGAGAGCCTCGCCGCCGACTACCGCGCTCGTTACCACGAGAAATTCAGCACGCGCCTGCGCGTGTGTGCGTTGATGCGCCGGGCCGCATTTGTTCCGGGTCTGGCCGAAGTTGCCATCGCCCTGTTTGGCACAAGTGATTACGTGCGGCGGCGCGTGGCGCGAGCCACACATCGCGCGTCCCTGCTCCCGTCCGGTGGGAAAGCCAAATTCTAACGAACATACTTACGCGAGTAAGACTCCCAAGCCAGCCCTGGACAGGATTTACAAGATGCACATGATAAAACTCAAAAGCTTTGAGCCATCTTGAAAATCCTGGTCAATCCTGTCCGGGGCGCAAGGCTATTGGACTTTCGACCTTGGACTTTGGACATGAAAACAGCACATCAAATCAATCAATACTTACCTAAAATAGATTTATAAATGCTCTTGCCTCTGACAGGTGTTTTGCGGTACAAAGACAGCGTGCTCGTTGTGAACGCTCGCCGTTAAAGCATTAACAAAGCTTACGAAAATCTATGTTGCCCTAACTTAAGGAGAATACAATAATGCGTGCGTTCCCTCCGCGATGGCTTTCGCCCTCCATTCGATTGGTACTTGTGTGTGTCCCTATTTTCACCTGCGCGAGCCAGGGCATGGCTCAGGCGCAAGCCAATGCGGCGGACCTGAGCGGCTTCGTGCGCGATCCACAGGGCGCGGTAGTGGCCGGAGCAACCGTCACTGCGCGCAACACGGCGACAGACTTTTCGCGCTCGACAACCACCAATAGTAGTGGTTTCTATGAGATCGTGAATCTACCGCCGGGCGATTATGAAGTGGCGGCGGAGGCGCCGAGCTTCCCACGCGCCGTGCTCCCCAACATCAAGCTTACGGTCGGGCAGCGCGCGACGCTTGACGTACCGCTGCAGGTCGGGCAGGTCGGCGCTAACGTCACCGTCTCGGGCGCGACCACCGATATCGTCGAGACCTCGCGGACCGCGGTCACCACCACCGTCGACCAGCAGCGCATTGATAACCTGCCGATCAACGAGCGCAACTACCTGTCTTTCGCGCTGACCACCTCGACCGTCACGCGCGACAACGGCAGGCCCATCGGGCCGGCGCCGACTTCGGGATTGAACTTCGGGGGGCAGCGCGGGCGCTCCAACCTGATCCAGGTTGACGGGGCGGATAACACGGATAACTCGGTCAACGCCGCCCGCTCGACCGTCAGCCAGGAGGCGGTGCAGGAGTTTCAAGTCGTCACGAATTCATTCGCGCCGGAATTCGGGCGCACCGCCGGCGGCGTCGTCAACGTCGTCACCAAGGGAGGCACCAACGATCTTCGCGGTAATGTCTTCGGCTTCCTGCGCAACCGCCGCTTTCAGGCGCGCAACCCCTTTGCGCCCATCGCCGATCCGCCATTTACACGCACACAGTACGGCGCAACCCTCGGCGGCCCGCTCGATAAAGACCGCACCTTCTTCTTCTTCGCGTTCGAGCAGCGCCGTCGAAACGAGTCGGGATTTTTTACCAGCGACGTGACGCAGGGGCTTAATGCGTCGGTGACCATACCCGCGCTCCCCTCGGCGCTCCCCCCGACCGTGGCCGGGCTATTCCCCGCGGCGCAGACCTTCACCAACATCACACCGGGACAGGTCGCCTTCATCAACGGGCTTTTAGCGCAGGCCAACCCGTTATTCGGTAACCCGGCGACCATCCAACAGGGCCTTCAACTCTTCGGCGCCGCCGTCTCCTACGCCTCCCTCGCTTCGGGCGGCGGATCGACGGCGCTTAACGGATTCAATCCGCTCGCCGTCAGCCCGATCATTTCCACCGCGGTTCTCCCCAGAACAGGCATCAGTCCGATCGCCCCGGGCCAGACGGTCGGCCCGCGCTTCTTGTTGTCGGGCGCCCCCGTCCCTGTCGGCACGGTCAACGCGCTGGGCCAGCCCGTTGCGTTTCGTCCCCTTTCGCTGCTGCAAAGGATCTTTCCGGTCACGGAGCGCACGACCTTCACTTCGTTTCGCCTCGATCACATGATCAATAAGAACAACCAGATGACGTTCCGCTTCGGCTACAACCCGAGCACGATCACGGGCATTCAGGTCGAATCGCAAAATCAGGCGCTCGGCCAGAACGACTTCTCGCGCACGGGCGTGCAGCACTTGAAAGACTCGACGGCGGTCGTCACGCTCAACTCGACGCTTTCCGGCCGCATGGTCAACGAAGCCCGCTTCAACTTCGGCGAGCGACGGGCCACCTTCAGATCCCAGAACGGCGATGCCGTCGCCGTCAACATCCCCGGCGCGGCCTTCTTCGGTCGCGAGCTTTTCTCGCCGGTGATCCGGACGGAGGAGCGCTACCAGTACACCGACTACCTGAATGTGGTATGGGGCAATCACACCATGAAGTTTGGCGGGGACGTGAATTTCATCCACATCCCTCAAGCCACCTTCGAGCTGAACTTCGCCGGGCTTTTCAATTTCGGCGGGCTCCCCGCGTCGGGGCTGGGTTTCCCCGCTAACGCGCCGGACTTTACGCCCGTGCAGCAATACGGCATCGGCATCCCTTCAACATTCATTCAGGGGTTTGGGAATCCGGTCAGCCAGATTGACAACAAACCGCTCGCCTTCTTTGCGCAGGATTCCTGGAAGATCAGGCCCAACCTGACGCTCAATTACGGCATCCGCTACGACGTCGAGTTAACGCCGACCCTGCCACCCGATTCCTTTAGCGACCCGCTCTCGGGGATCTCGCTTTCCAACAGCGATATTATCGCCGCCCAGGATGCGGTCGGCGTCCGGCAGGGCTTTCCGCAGGATAACAATAATTTCGCGCCGCGCTTCGCCCTCGCCTGGGACCCAAAGAACAACGGCAAGACCGTGATCCGCGCCGCCTACGGCATCTTCTATGATCATCCGCTCCTGGCCGTTGCCTTCAACTCAGACATCGCCGATGCGGCGCAGCAGCAGCAAGGAGTACTTATCTCCGGCAGCCCCTCCCCGACGGCGCTCCTGAACGCGACACAGGTATTTCAGGGCACCGTGTGCTCGTCGGCACCCAACCCTGTCTGCCGGCCGGGTGTTGTGACGCCCGGGGTGGCCTCCGGCGCGCAATATCAATTCGGGCGCCAGCGTTTCAACGACCAGACGTTTCCGGGTTTCGGCCCCGTCCTGCCCTTTACGCTGCCCGTCGCCAAAGACTTTGTCTATGCCTACGCCAACCAGGCCAACCTGACCATCGAGCGGCAACTGACCAGGGACATGTCGCTTTCGGCCGGTTACCTGTTCGTCGGCGCACATCACCTGCCGCACCCGCTCGACGTTAACGCGCCGCTCACTGACCTCCAGATTGCGAACTTCCGCCGCTATGCTAATCGCAATCCGAACGATACGACGGAAGTGAACCTTGTCAGCTCCGGCCTGTTCCCGACCAACCTCGCCCCCAGCACGCCCTTCGCGAACCCTCTGCTCCCGGGCGATACACTCGTCGTGGTCGTCCCCGGCTTCATCGTCTTATCGCCGACGCGCGGCAAGATTGTGCTGCCCGCGGCGGCGAACTTCTTCCGCCCGAATGCGCCAAACTATTTTCTCGTACAGGCTCTGACGGGGCTGACGCCGGCAGCCTTTAACGGCCTGCTCGCCGGTTCTCTGCGCACGCCCGGCGTCGTCTCGCCTTTCGGCTCCGTCAACGCGCAGGTCTCCACCGGCAACTCGAACTACAACGCCTTGAACGTGGACTTAAAGAAGCGCTTCTCGCGCAACTTCCAATTTCTCGCCTCCTACACCTGGTCGCACGCGATCGACGATTCATCGGACCTCCAGACGCTGCTCCTGCCGCAGGACAACCGCAACTTCCGCGCCGAGCGCGCCGATTCCCTTTTTGACCAGCGCCACCGGTTTGTCTTTAGCGCCGTCGTCGCCTCCCCGGCGTCCTGGCGCAAATCGGACAGCGGGCTCTACCGCTTCCTCTCAGACTTCATCGTGGCGCCGATCTTTGAGATCTCTTCCGGACGCCCCTTCAATATCCTCTCGGGGGTTGACACCAATAACGATCAGTCTAACCAGACCGATCGCCCGAATGTTGCGTCAGACGGCACGCTCGTCCTCCCGCCTCCCTTCTCGACCGGGAGCCTGGGGCGAAGCCGCGGCATCACACATCGTTATGCTTCGCTCGACATGCGTCTTTCGCGCGCCATCCATTTCGGCGAGCGCGTGCGTCTGGACCTAATCGCCGAAGGCTTCAACCTCTTTAACCGCTTCAACGAGGCGGCAGCCTCGCCCTTGTTTACCGATGTGAATGCCTTCGGAAAGCGCGACGGCTCGGGTCGTTACTTCAGCCGCCCGACGGCCGCCTTCGACCCTCGCCAATTTCAATTCGGCATCAAGCTCAATTGGTGATCTCTATTG
>CAYLJO010000037.1:25334-26901 GCA_964383905.1 uncultured Blastocatellaceae bacterium | reverse complement strand
ATTGGTGATCTCTATTGTGACTGGAAGCATCCGATGGAACTGCTTTGTTCCTTTTGCAAGAGGTTGGTAGAGCGGGGGATTTCTATCCTAACCTAGACAGTTAGTCGACTTGTAAAGCTTTACTGGACAGGTGCTTGCATCGGTCCCTTTACTGGCTAGGTTGTGTCCTAATTTGAAAATCTCACTGAGCACTGAGAATCCCGCCCCCTCCTGGTTTATCACTGCGGCAAGTCCACGGCCAGAGCGCCGTGAGAGGAATCCAGACCTGAGCAACTGTCAGTGGGTACTGCCAAGAGATGAAACCGCGTAAACGCCAGTATTTGTCGGATAATCTCGCGCGATGTCTCGCTGTCATGCAACAGGTCAAACGCGTGCGGAGCTGCGGCGTGATTCGCGAATGTAATGGGTAGATTGCGACTCAGCGCCCGAGCCAGGAAGCGGTCAATCGTTTCGTTAAGATGAGGAAATTCGTCTTGACCTGCTCTCACAATGAACAGAGGTATATCTTGCGGAAGATCAGCGACTGATTTACCGGCACACGGGTTGACGAATCCCCACGTCCTGGCTGCCTCGGCGACGTGAGTGGACCCGTCGAGGTCTAGCATGATCCCGTAGCACAGGACGGCACACTTCAAATACTCCCAGTCCTCCCGCATCAGAACCGACAATGCGAGCGGAACATTGCCGGAGCATGCCCACACGCCGACCCTGTTCTCGTCAATGAAGGCGGCGGCCTGCTGCCGAACATGTTGCAGCAAGGCGTGAAGGTCTGCTGCCGGTTCTCTGTTCGTGTAGGTGATGGCCACCACGCCTGAGGCAGCCATCAATTGCGCCCACGAGATGGACGATCCCAACTCTTTGAACTTGCAGCCGACCACCCTCTCAAATCCCGCATCGGGATATCCGGCCACAATGACAACCGCCGGTATCCGCGCACCGCCCTTAAACTGAGGCGGATAGTAGACGTCCATCGTCAGAACACCCGTATCGGCTGCTCGGTATTCGACATCACGCCGAATTGTCACGGCATCCATGCCGGGGATTCGGTAAACCACCACTTTCTTCGAGATGTGGTCTTGCCGAGTGTCTTGACTCATGTACGGTACTCCTTCGGGAAAAAGCCCCTGGAAATGCAAAAGCCGCCGGGCAGGTCTTGCCACGACGGATTCTGGTTAATGCTGTACTGATAGCGTCTCTAGTACAGTGCTCTCTGCGCCTCATGTACTTAGGAGATCGCTTACCTGCTCTCGCCTTATACAGCTTCCGCAATAAAGTTACAATAGCCGGCCTTCAAGATTAGGACACGACCAGCGGCGAACCTAAGAGCGAATGCTGCTCGGCGGTATGGCATCTTTCACTTAAATCCCACCCAGCTCATACGTCAATAAGCCTAACACTTTCACGCGCCGCCCGTTGACTAAGGTCGGCCAGAACTTCGCCCTCTTCGCCGCCGCCACCATCGCCCCTCGCAGCATCGGATGCCCCGACTGCACCTCCGCCCGCACGACATTCCCCCTCTCGTCGATCAACACCTCGACGATCGTCCTGCCCCTCAGGCGTGCGGCCT
>CAYLJO010000037.1:0-25234 GCA_964383905.1 uncultured Blastocatellaceae bacterium | reverse complement strand
CCCCTCTCGTCGATCAACACCTCGACGATCGTCCTGCCCCTCAGGCGTGCGGCCTTGACCAATACCGGGTATGCGGGCGCAGGCTTCTCAATCGCCCTTATGTCAAGCATCCCGAGTGAGATGATTAACTCTTCATTCTCCGTGCTCTCGGCGTCCTGATCTACTATGATACCTCCATCAAATACAGCGACAGGCCCCGCTGGGCGGAGCCATGCGACAGTTTATCTTCGGCCTCAACTCAGTTGAAGTCAACCTTGTTTGTTCCGCCTAACTTCCAGGCTCACCGGGCCGCGCCTTGACTTGAATACTAAGGACAATCTAAGCGCATCGTAAGAAGCTCGCAAGGCGCCGGCTCAGGTGCGACGCTCGGCCGGCATGATCGCCAGAATGGGTCTGATGATATCTGGGTTTGATGATCTCTACGGTTGCGGCCACCCAACGCTCGGATCACCGGCACGACGAAAGATACGTAGGATCACTCAACGCCCGTTCGCGTCTGGCGCATCCGATGATCTCACCTATCAAGCCGCTACTGAATAGAGACAGTCAACGTGTAGTCTGAGATAGCCCCTCTCCTTCTCGCGCCTGCTCTCACCATCAAGACTCGGATCAGGTAGTCACCCGACTCCGTTAACCTTTCCGACCATTCGGTGGTCTCATTCATATCGGTCGGTCGCTCATTGATCGAGTAGATGACAAAGTGGGTGTACGGGTTAGACGACGAAAGGCGCAGGGTCATGAGCTGCCCGGCCTTCGCGTTGATCAAATAATCTCTCGTGCCGAAGCCGGAGATTCTCCCTTTGAGGACAGCTGACGAACTCCCGCGCCGGAATCTGACCCGCTCAGCTCTGCTTTGTGCGGATACCAGAGCGACTAAAGCGAGGGGCAGTGAAAGAGCCAGGATGGCGATGATGCTCCGGTGACGGACAAGCATGTGAACCTCCTCAGGCAAGTGATCTCTGAAAGTAATGCTGTTCCACTCTCCCCCTGCGTCCGTATTCCCACCCGATGGGTGTACAGGCCATTTCAGGGCTAAGACGAAAGGCCCATTCCTGGGAGTTCATGGTCAACCGTGTAAATGGGCCCACCTATCTCCTTTCGCTACCGGAAGAAATGGCTGTGGCGAGGCCTGCAGATTTAAGGCGCTTTTATACTAATCCTGTCGGCGAGTCAATGCCTGCTCTGCGCAACCGGCGGGATTTAGTGCGGCGCGCTCCGGCCCGCCCTTTTAATGCCTCACGCTCGGCAAAAGCTCTTGACTGCGGCCGTCCTCTTCGTACTGCGTAACATACATAGAGATAAATTCTCAATGATCAGTCCGATGCCCTCCATTTTATGGGGGGTCGGCTGAGGGGCGGCGGGTGGCAAGGCCCGCCGCTTTTCTACCAGCAATACACTATCACCCCGTTACCGCATTATGCCCGTTTCCGCCGGGCCCGGGACTTCCCATCAGTCTGATCCCTCGGCGCCTGCGGCAGGACAGCGTAGTGCAGGCGTACGACCCCGTCAGAGTAGGAGCGAGAGGAAAGCAACGTTAGTGGAACCGAGCGGTGACGGGGGTGAATGAGCGGGATGCCTTCGCCGATAAAGATCGGGATGATGTGGATGATGAACTCGTCGATCTGTTCTTCGTCGAGAAACGCTGCGACCAGTTCGCCTCCGCCGACCAGCCAGATGTTCTTCCCCTTGCCGCCGCGAAGCTGCCTCGCGAACCCACCGACCGCCCCCACCACAAACTCGACGTCCGGGTTGCGACTCCGGCGGCGGGTGCGGGAGAAAATGTAGTTCTTCTTGCCGGGATAAGCGTCCTGTCCGAGCTTGAGCCCGATCTCATAAGTCTTGCGGCCCATGAGAACCGTATCCACCGACTTGTAGAAGGCCGCCATGCCATAGTTACCCTTCGGTCGCGGCCGATCAAGCCACGCGACGTCACCGTCCGGTCGCGCGATATAGCCGTCGGCACTCGTCGCGATGTATATGATGATCTTCCTCACAGCTAATCCTCCAACGCCCGCGTGGCGCGCCTGGTCTCGTGCCGCTTCGCGTCGGTGCCGAGTCGCCGTCCGGCCCGTTCCACCTCGGGGAGACGCGACAACGCCCACAGGAAGCCGGTCCGAGGTTTTCCACCCACCATCTCGGGGAAGTGTTCAGAGCCGTACCGCCACCAGTGCGGGCGCGCGCCGTCCACGTCCGTAAAGCTGTATTCGTGCGCAAGCGTCCAGGAGCCGTAGAGCCCTCCTGACTTGCGTGCCACGTTCGGGTCTGCGGCCAGAGCGGCCACGCCGCGCCCGACGAAACACGGCGTCTCGGAGCCGCCGAAGCCGTAGCTCCGCGCCGTGGGGTTCTTCTCGGCCACTTCCCGCCAGTCGGCCTCCGTGGCGTCGTACTTCTCCAGGATTGCCTCCGTGCGCATGAAGCCGGGCGCAACGGCGAGAGCGCTCACGCCATGCGGCGCCAGTTCCTCCGCCATGGCATACACGAGGCGCTTCAACGACACCTCTAACAGGTCGAAGAAGAACTGCCCGTGATAGCCGAGCGAGTCGTGCTCGACGACCTCGACGATCAGACCCGACCGCCGCTTGACCATCAGCGGCACCGCGTGCCAGCAGGTCATGACGTGCGGCCACACCCATCCATCGAGCATTGCGCGCCCCTTTTCGAGCGAGAGCTTCCAGAACGGGCTCCAGGAGGTTACCGGCGGGCCCGTCAAGATGTTCACGAGCACGTCCAGGTGCCCCTCCTGCTCGCGCTTGACGCGTTTGAAGAGATCGGCCACCTCAGCCTCCGCAGTGTGGTCGACGCGAACCGCGACGCCCTTGCCGCCCGCGGCGCCGACCATCTCCGCCGTCTCCTCGATTGTCTCCGGGCGACCGGCGTAATGGTGACTGTGCGTGGCCGGCTGGCCGCGGCTGCTGCGCCCTGTGCAATAGACGGTCGCCCCCGCCTCACCAAGCATGCGGGCGATCCCCCGCCCGGCCCCGCGTGTGGCACCCGCGACGACAGCAATCTTGCCCTCCAAAGGTTTCATCTTCGGCCTCCCTTCCATTTTTTATCCGGAATTGTGGTCCCGGTCAGAAACTTCCGCCTGCCCCGTGCGCGATAAAATCAAAGATACGAGCTAATAAATGACACCCTCTGTCATATTTCTCGGGTAAAATCACGGGAGGTTTTCATTCACCGTAAAGAGTGAGGTCACCTTGATGCGCGCCGATCGCCTATTCTCCATTGTGCTGCTGTTGCAGTCTCACCACCAGTTGACCGCGCAGGACCTGGCCAGGCGGCTGGAAGTTTCCGCACGGACGATTCACCGCGACATGGATGCCCTGAGCGCCGCCGGAATCCCGGTCGTCGCGGAGCGCGGGATCGGCGGCGGCTGGTCTCTCCTGGGCGAGTACCGTACCAACCTGACCGGGCTCAACGAGGCCGAGATTCAATCGCTCTTTGTCATCAAGCCGTCGCGCCTGCTGGCCGATTTGAAGTTGGAGAAGGCCGCCGAAGGGGCGCTCTTGAAGCTTTTGGCGGCGCTGCCGTCCATCTACCGTCGCGGGGCCGAGTACGCGCGCCAGCGCATACACGTGGATGTCACCGGCTGGAGCCGCACTGAGGAATCGGTGCCGCTCCTGCACGTTCTTCAGGACGCGATCTGGCAGGAGCGTAAAGTACAGATGACCTACCAGCGGGGCGGCTGCCACGCGGTCGAGCGTCTGGTTGACCCGCTGGGGCTCGTGGCCAAAGGGAGCGTCTGGTACTTTGTGGCGGCGGTTGAAGGAGATGTGCGAAGCTACCGTGTCTCGGGCGTTCAAAGGGCGGAGTTGACGGAAGAGTCCTGTGCTCGTCCTCCGGATTTCGACCTGGCGTCGTTCTGGGAGCAGTCATCCGCTCGGTTCCGTTTAAATCTCGGGCGCTATCACGCGAGGGTGCGCGTCCATCCGGACATCATCCCGCGGATGCGCTACGCCGGGAGATTCGCCCGCGTAGAGCAGACCGGCCACACGGACGAGCAGGGCTGGGTCCAGTGCTCCCTGTGGGTTGACGCCGAAGAGCTGGCCTGCGAGTACGCGCTCAGCTTCGGCACACAGTTGGAGGTGTTAGAACCGCCGGCCCTGCGTAAGAAGGTCATCGATGCCGCAAAAAGCATCGCCACCTTCTATACCCAAAGAGACGCCAGGCTCAGAGCATAGCGGTTTGCCTGCTACCTTTGCGTCTGAGAGCAGGAGATCTCTTGTCACTACGGATCTGCGTTATCGACTACACGAAATAGGGACCCGATCCCAGTTCGGCCAAAACTATCCTGGCGAAAACCAATCATTTCATCATTTGCACGGGATGGCATGGGAGTTGCTGCTTTCTTCAACAAAGGAGAGGGTAACTATGAATAGGAAGAGCGTGATAAAGGGCGCCGGTGGGGCAATCATGATGTTATTGATGGTGTTGGGCATCTCTGCGGCGGCAAGCGCCACAGCCCAAGCACAGTATCGGCAGTACCCTGCTGATCGTAATTGGCAATACCGCCGCGATCGAGATCGAGACCATGATCGGGATCGAGACCGTGACCGGGATCGTCGTGATGAGCGTTACCGCCGCAACAACGGTTATGGCAACTATGGCAATTATGGTCGCTATGGTAATTACGGTTACTATGGTAGATATGGCAATTATGGTGGGTACAACAACTCCTACCAGGTTGCGATTAACCAGGGATACCAAGCCGGCTTGAGCACCGGTGCCAGCGATGCGCAGCGTGGGCAGAGCTTCAGCCCGCAGAGGTCGCATTACTACCGGAATGCCTCATCGCAGGCTTTTCGCGATGGCTTCGTGCGTGGCTATAACGAAGGGTATCGCCGGTACGCCGGCTATGGATACGGGGGTTACCGAGGAGGAAGTGGTATCGGAAGCATCCTTGGTGGTATCTTCGGCCAGCCTTACTAAGCAGCAAGCAGAACGCTGACTGCTCGACCTGAAATGGCGCGACGAGAGGTCGCGCCATTTCTTATTGGCCAACGTTCCTGCGCGATGGCAAGCATCAACATTCCTCACTCGCCGCCATCACGTGTGCGGGTGAGCCGTAGGGTGTCAGTAACTAACACTCTATGCTCCATCAAAATTATTAGTTCTACCTCTTCTTCCGCACACCTGCGATGACCATTCGCGCTTCTCGTTCGAGGGCTGTGCCGACGCTCGCCTCATCACCCTCTTCTTTGGCCGTCGCGGAGGACTCAAGCTGCGGCGACGAGCTGCCCACCGGTACCAACCGGAAGTCAACACGTGACTCCGACTTGTCCACACCCATTGAGCCCACCCCGGCGGCGCGACCCAGCAAGCCACCCACCTTGCGCCCCGCCGAAGCCTGCTTCAGCGAGCTGATGTCAGTATAAAGGATAAAATCGCACTGTTTCTGCCCGGCTTCAGCTTCGGCCTCCGCGGGCGAGCTGGCGTTGAGCGCTACCGCGTCAACATTAGAGCCAGTCAAGGAACTGGTCAGGCGCTCGCGCAGAGATTCGACGGAAACGGCATGATCAGTCTTGTTATTGATCGCCACCACCCCGATGCGGATCGTTCCGGGCCGCTTGGTCGCGGCTGCGCCCGACATCTCATTGCCGCCCGCGTCATTTCGCGGGCGATTGCCCATTGCCCCTTCCATGATCCCGCTCATGGAAGGCATGCCGTACAACTCCTGCGCGTTCTTCGTCTCGGTATAACCGGCCGGCACGTCAAAGAGCGCCGGATCGAGCGTTGCCCTGGAAAGCTCCAGCACCTCCGTCGTCATCGTTGTCTGTACGTTACCGTCGGGGCCGTACATCGTCGTCGTCACGTTGACCGGGTATCCGGGCCTGCCCCTACCGATATGTCTGTAGCGGATCCGGTCCTGACACCCGGGCCGCTGCGGCCTCCCCATCCGGGCCATAGGCACGTCTTGTGAGCAGTTGAACTCGTATCCGAAATCAATGTACCAGCCGTCGGTCTCAATACGCTGCTTCCCCTGCGCACACGCGTCGGGGGAAGGCTCGACAACCATCGAGGTCTTGAGGTGGCGGGCAGGGAAGCCGAACATCTGTTTGCGCTCGCCGGTATCGGTCGTCGTCACCGTGTAGGTTACGGTGCCGCCACGGCGCGCCGGCGTAGATGGCTCCGGCGCAGGCGCAGCGCCCTCAGTGGTATCGGATGTGTCGGTTTGAGCCATCAGGCTGATCATGTACTTCTTTGTCCTGTCGCTGATTTGAATCGTCCGCCTGAGATCACATTGCGTGATGTTCACCATGTCCATGCCCATTCCGGTGTTCATTTCGCTGCGTTGCCGAGCGCCTTTGATCAGGGTTGTGCTCTCCATGCTTTGACCGCCGAAAGTCATCCTCTGCTTGAGCGTGAGGTCGTTAACCGCTGGCCGCGGCTGTGCCGGCGGTCTGGGGCGTGATTGCGCCAACGCCGATGTCACGGCAACGAAAAAGAGGGCTGTCATGATGATTAACTTCGAGGGTTCGTTTCTCATGTCTTCTCCTTCTTGATTGTTTCGATAATTGCGATCAAGCTTCTACATAGGTATTCTCATTTCAGAGGGCGCCGCGCTTCGTCGAACAGGCCGGTTGCAGGAACGCGCGGTTGCGGCGGAATGTTGTGATCATCTGCTCACCCGGACGATCCGGAGCTGTGTGCAACGTGCTCGGTTGATTGGGTGTATTCCGTCCGCCGGATCGGCGTCAGAAAAGGGGAGAATGTGACCACCGTGCGTAACACGGCGGCCGGCACCGACATCGCATATCTTGGTCTGAGGAAAGAACTGCACCGTCCGCCAAGCAATACCATGCTCGTCCAGGGCCCTCTGTGGTCCACCGCAAACATACCTCTTTCTCCTTCAAAAAGCCACAGTCGGCATGAGATTTATCCGGTTAATGGCGCAAGAGTTCGGTGAATCTGGATCTCAGGATGACGGTCGCCCGCAACAGCCCGGTGCGGTGTGGCGAACCCAATCGCCGTCGGATGCATCGCATTTACTACGGCGCCTGTATTTCACGACCGGATGGCCCTAAACTTGCCGTAAACCCTTGAAAGAATCGAACATATGACGGATCAATATCTTCAACGCGTCGTCGCCTTTGGCAGCGCGATCCTGCTCTTCACCGGCCTCGCCTGCGCACAATCGGGTTCGGTGCGCCCGCGCCGCGTCAACCAGACGCCGGCCGTCTCACAGACGGATACCGGCGCGCCTTCCTCAAACAACTCTACGCTGGCGAATGCTAACGCGCCGGCCACCGGCGCTGCTTCGGCAAATACATCGCACGCCTATTCTCTGCTGCAACAGAAGCAGTATGCCGCGGCGGCGAAAGAAGCCAAAGGGCTCGCCGCCCGCTACCCGAACGACCCCGAGACCTGGAAGATAGCAGGTTTTGCAGAGATGGGTTTAAAGCAGTACCAGGAGGCCGCTGACGACCTCCAGCGAGCCCTTGATATGCAGCGGGCCGCAAAACAAGAGGACGCCAACACGGTGGATGCGCTGGCGCAATCTTACATCCTGACGGAAAAGTTTGACCGCGCTTTGCCTCTGCTCGTCATCGCGACGTCTCGTAAAGGTGTGGCGCCCGACGCCGCCGCCGCGCTGCTCTATTACCGCGGGGTCGCCGAATTTCGCACGGGCAAAGCCGCCGAAGCCGAACGCTCCTTTAATGCCGCGGTCACGGCCAACCCGAAGGATGCCGCGTCACTCTTTTACCTCGGCCAGATCGCCTTCGCGCGAAACGACCTGGATGCGGCGATCATCGCTCTCAACCGCGCGACCCTGGCCGACGCACGCGTCGCCTCCGCGTGGGCGTTGCTTGCCACCGCTTACCTTCGCCGCGCCGCCTCCGCGACCGATCAGGCTAAAGGGGCCGCCGATTACCAGAGCGCCGTGCGCGCCGCAGAAGGTCTCACACGGATCAGGACTGATGCCGATGCCTTCATGCTCTACGCCCAGACACTCATCGGCGCACAGCAGTACGCGCGCGCCGCCGCCGCTCTCGAGCGTGTCGCCAGTGCACCGGACGCGAAAGGCACGACACTCTACCTGCTCGGCGTCGCCCATTCGCGCGCCAAGAACTTCCCGAAAGCGATTGCCGCGCTGGAGCGGGCCGCGGCCAAGACGCCCGATAACGTCGACGTCTATCGCGAGCTCGGCTACGCTTATGAAAACTCTAAACAGTACGCCAGGGCGCTCGCCGCATACCAGAAGGGCGCCAGCCTCGCGCCCAATGACACGGACCTCAAAGAGTCTATCGAACGAGTAAAGCCGTTCGCGAAGTAGCATTAGAGAATGTCTGAAGGGCCACACCAGACTTGCAAGAATCAAAGAAATTAGCCGGGACACCGTGAGGTGTTCCGCCCCGAAGTTTTTGCCAGACCCGTACTGTCTCGAGCCTCAACCCTCATCATAAATGGCTGCGGGGTGGCCTTTCTGTTCTTATTTACTATTTACTATTTGCTCACACACGCGGTAGCATCCTGGCATGAAAAACTTAATCTCCTTTCGCTTTCCTGCGCATCACGCGGTCCGGGCCGCCGCCGCCTGCGCCGTTCTGGCGATCTTCTCTCATGCCGTAGCGGCAGCGTCGTGGAACAGGATCGAGCCGTTAAAATCGAGACGTGCCGATGTCGAGCGCGTGCTCGGTCAGCCCGTCGCCGTCCGGCAGGGTGATGACGGGGCTTTGCAATTTAGGGTCGCCGGAGGCACAGTCACGGTGACCTTCGTCACGGCCAAATTCGTGGCTAACAAAAAACTTTCGCCAGAACTTGAAGGCACTGTGCTGGAGGTCGTCTTGCAGCATGAGAATGCTTCGGACACGCCCGAATCCATCGGACTGCCGGGCAAATCAGGTTTCACACGAAATGATGTACGCGGCGGCACAATCTTCAGTAATCTGAAGGATGGAATAACTTACACCTTCTTCAACGGCAAATTAAAGACGACCCGTTACGCTCCCTCCGCCGGCCAACTGGCGCGCGCCAGGAAAGGAAAGTAAACGCGGTGGTGAAGGATGAAAAACGAGACACAAAGACCGAGGCGATGCGAAGACGCGGCCAATGCTTCTTTTGTCTCCGCGTCTCCGCGTCTCCCCCTCTCCGCGTCTCTTCTACACCATGCTCTACCCCAATCTACTAATTACGGCCCTGCGCGACCAGCGCGAAAGTTTCGCGCGCTTTGACCGGACGTGGCGCGATGACGTGCGTGATTACGCGGGCCGCTTACGCGCGCTTAACGGAAAGAGTTCGCAGGAGGTACGCGGCGTAGCAGCCGCCACGCGCGCCCCCGGCGCGCTCCCATCCGGCGAGTTAGAGCGCAACGACTCGATGATTGTCGCGTTCGGCCAGTGCTGGCGCTCACACGAGGAGGCGAGGCGCTGGGCCATCGAAGCGCTGCGCGGGCGCGTGACCTTCGCCGCCGACGGGAGCCAGCTTCTGCCCGGCAGAGAAATCTCACTGCCCGTTGCCGCCGTGCAGGTCGCGTGGTTTGAAAATTCGCACACGCGTGAGGGCAGCTATCGCAAAGACGCACGCTTTTCCGTCATCCCGCCCTCAGAACTGCTGGGGGATAGCAACGAGCGTGACTCGGCGGACGCCGTCGTCGCGTTCCGCCGCTTCAAGATGGAGACGGAAGCCCTGCGCGAGTTCCTGGTGAGGAAGCGCGGGTGGGTTGCGCGTGGCGAGCGGACCCCGGTCGCATTCTTCGACGGCACACTGTTAATCTCTTTCGCGCAGCCGCAAACGAGAATCCAGGGGAGTTATGTGGACGCCATCATCGAGCTTGTAAAATTATCGCGCGACACCCGCGTCCCCGTCGTCGGCTTCATTGATCAAAGTTACGCGCGTGACCTGGTCAGGCTCCTTGACAGGCTTGACGCGCGTGGTCATGGCGCCCGGAGCCGCTCGCTTTATGACGCGCAACTGCTGCGCGCCTCTGTGGAAGGCGGGCCGCCGATGCTCAGGATGTGGGGCGACCGCACAATCTTTTGCTACTGCCTGCGCGAGGGCTTGAGCAGCAACTTCGTCGACGAGAGAAACGAGCCGCTCATCGGATTCACCTATTTGCAGACCACGGGCGAGGGCGCGCCCGCCCGCCTCGACATCCCGTCCTGGATTTATGAAGCCGGCTTGTTAGATGATGTGGTCGACGCGGTGAGAGCCGAATGCATCGGAGGCTTAGGCTACCCTTATGCGATCGAGACGGCGGACGCGGCGGCGGTCATCACCGCGCGTGACCGCGAACAATTCCTGCGCGCGATTCAGGAGTTTGCCGAGAGAGAAAGCTTTGCCTTTCGCGTCTCACGCAAGGCCGCCAGCAAAGTTCGACGCCGTTAGAGCTGTATATTGCCGCTGTTTTTCACCGAATATTGATTTGACGACTGGAAATATTGTAGAGATTGAAGTACCTTTCAGGTCGGGTTAGAAATTCCCCGCCGCGGCTATTAACTTAAATGTTTGCTGAAAGCGATTTAAATAGTCCGCTGTCCTTGCGCACCTGCCCGGCGTGCGGTGCGGCAGCGCGCCGCGTCGAAGCTCGGTTTTGTTCGACGTGCGGTCGTGCGCTGGAGGGCGGCTATCTCCCGGCCGATGCCCTGCGCGCATCCTATCATCAACATCGCCAGCGCGCGGCCGCACGTCGCCGGGCGATGAGGGTTCAACCTATGCAGCCCATGTCATCAGTGCGAATAACACAGAACCATAATCGCGCTTCGCGGACGGCGCTCGCTTTCGTGACGTATTCGCTCGTTCCCTATCTGGGAATATTCTTTTGTCCGGGCGCAGTTCTGATGGGCGGCGTCGGCCTGATTCGCTCCTTTCGCGCGCCACAACATGGGGGACGACGCGCATCCTACGCGGGCATCGTCGTCGGCCTTCTGGTCCTCTGCGCGCAGATCCTATTATGGTGGATCCTCTACAAGGTGCCGCAGTGGGCGCAAAAATAAGAATTAGTAATCAGCTTCGGGCTCTTACCGGCCACTGATTACCCGACCCTATGCCTACTAAACTTGCCAAGATCGTTCAGTCAAATTCTCACGTTGATTATGTCGGACGCATCATTGACACCCTTGACGCCGAAGCGCCGCCGGGCGCCGATGACTACGGCTTTGCGCAGTTCGTTTCCATCCCCCTCGACGAATCCGAAATAATCGGCGTTATCTATAACTCGCAGCTTGCCAACCCCGAGTATGGAAACTACGGCCCGCGCCTGTCCTCGCATACGGACATCTCCGTGCTCAGTCCCGATTATTTGAATGAACAGGGCCTGCTGGTCGGCATCCTGCTGCTCGGCTGGCGGGAAGGCCGATCCAACCGCCACGGCGTACCGCGCCGCGTCATTCCGGTTAACCAGGACGTCTACCGTTTGGCCAATGAGGACGTGCAGGGATTCCACAAAGACACTGAGGGGCGCGTGTCGCTCCACTACTATTCGCAGATCATCGCCCACGCCGGGCCTTTTGCGGTGCCGCTCATCGAAGCCATTATCGAACAGCTCGAACCCGCGTGCCCGCCGGAAGAGCAGCAGCGACTTTGTGTCCTCAAGCAGTCATTAGTCTGGCAACGCACGGTGGGCAGTATGCGTCTATAAAGTAAGCTGGTAATGCTGTTCCCGGAAACTGGAGACACAAAATGGAAAACTTATATAGGAAGATTACGGGTCTGGGTCTGCTCGTCGTGCTGGTGGCGGGTGCCGCGTCCGCGCAGCGGCCACGCAGCATAAGCAATGATCCGGCCAAGACCGCCGATCCGACACAGCAGTCGCTTCCTCCCGCGCCACAGACGGTTAAAGCGAAATACGAAGGCGGGGTCTTCGGCTATAATAAAAGGATGAACGGGACGCTCACTTTCGATGATGCGAACAGGCGCCTCTTGTTTCGCAACCAAGCTCAGAAAGATGTCTTGTTTATCCCCTACGACGCGATCTCGGCGGCCTTCGCCGACAAGCAGGCGCGCCGGCCCGCCGCCGCTACCGTTGCCAGCTCGGTGCCGCTGATCTACGCCTGGCCCGCGTCCTTCATCAAAAGGAAGTACGACTACCTGACGCTCCAGTACAGCGACCCCGATACGAGGGTTGCGGGCATCACCAGTTTCAAGCTGGAGAGCAAAGAGGTGCTCGCCTCGGTACTATCGACGCTCGCCGGTAAAGCGAATCTAACCCAGCACGGCCAGGTCTTTAAGCGTGTCAGCAGTGGCGCGCCGGATCAGCCCTAGAGCAACTGATTAAAGTCAAAGGCGTAATCTTGCGCAAGGCTTGCCACCTTTACGCCTTGGCCTGAGATCTCTATCTCTGCCCCTCAAGCTGCAGGAAAGTTATTAAAAGTCACATCCCGTAAGCCTGGTGCTTCCGGCTTTTTCCCTTGTATTCCTCGTTCGTCAATGAAGCCTTCATAGCGACTCTCATTCCAACGCGACTGATCCACCCCCGGTCCGACCTCGAGAACGAGGTCTTCGTTGCGGACAGCGGGCATGAAATTCCTTTCAGACAGGATTCAGGGGTGGTACAGGACGGACTGCAAATCATTGCTTCCTTTTTCCATCATCTTGTTAATCCTGTCTTGATTTCTTATTCTCAAACTGCTCGCGCGGGATCACATGGCGCGCCTCGTTACCATGAATGTCAATGAAGACGGCCATCAATTTTTCGCCGATGCTTTCGTGCGGGAAGCGCGCCTGCCAGCTATCGGCCTCCAACTCGTTGCCGTAGAAGACGGCGCCCAGATCGAACACCTCGCCGTGGTAATCGTAATCGAGCATGAGCATCGAAAGGGTTTCAGGGCCGCCGTAAACGTCTTCGCTGCGCAGGCGCGCACGGCTCTCGAATTTCTTGATCTTCAGGAAAGCCTCGCTGAGCAACTGGCCTTGGCGCCGTTTGATGCCGGCAGCCCATTCCACCCTCGGCGGCTGGATAAAGTCAAAGCCGACGGCATCGACGGTTTCGTTGACCGCCCGTTCATCTTTCGGCTGCTCCGGAGCGGTGAATTCGTGGTGATGCAGTTCGTTGATGATCGAGTAGGGGATACGCATCGCGTAGTAGCGCACGCCGTCCATGTCAATGTAGTCCTGCTGGAAATCGAAGACGCGGCTCGGCGCAATGATGTAAAACTTGTTGCCAACTTTTTGGCCCACATGTGCATGAAGCTGCCCAATTGTCTCTTCGTCAATACGCTTGCCAGGATTGGTGAGGTGATTGAAGACCAGTACACTCGCCCCTTTGCGCTTGCCGTCCAGCTTCAGCCCGCCGATGGTGTGTGGCTCGTCTTTACACTCGAAGAGTTGCAGGGCGAAGAAGCGCCAATCCGCCCACGGCAGTTGTCTCAGCGTGGAGAAGTCGTAGAGACCGGCGTTGTAGAGCGTAAACGGTTTAGCTTTGAGCAGCTTGCCCTTGTTGCCGATTTCCGCTTTCAGGTTGAGCATCCGTTTCTGGATGGTGTAGACAGCAAGCTTACCAACATCAATTCCGATCCAGCGGCGGCTCAACTTTTCTGCAACGGCGCAGGTTGTGCCTGAGCCGGCGAAGGCATCAAGTACAATGTCTCCCCCCTGGGAAGAACTTTCAATCACACGCTGTAATAATTCCTCTGGATTTTCTGTTGGATACCTCGCGCTCCTGACATAGCCTTTTAGGTCAGTCCAGTTTGAGTCAACAGGTGTGTCTTCCGTTTGTAGGTATTCAGGAACTCCTACTATTCGATGGTTATTTAGGTCATAATATGCAGATTCAGAATCAATACGAATCCTTTCTTCTCTCTCCATTCGGTCAATCACTTCCTGACGGAATGTCCAATGGCGTCCGCGAGGTGGTAAGAGTGTTTTACCTAAAATCTTTCTCTCAGGGGGATTCCTTAAACCGGGAGAAGACATGGGTAACCATGAAGGTTCTACTTCTCTCCCGCAAAATGAGCATAGTCTTTGCCGATACTGCTCTTTGAAGACAAAGCCCGCGGAACGGGAATAAAAGTACAAAGAATCTGTCGAGACGTTGAGCTTATTAATGTTTCGCAACTGGCGTTTGAAGCGATTTATAATGATCTCGTTCTGAAAATTTTCAGGACCAAACACCTCGTCCATGATTGCCTTTATGTAATGCCCGAAGTGATAGTCAATGCGAACATATATACTGCCAGCAACAGAAAGCAGATCACGAAGAATAACAAGACGTTTGCGTAGGAATTCGATAAATAGTGCGCCCTGCTTTTTAGCAGAATAGGCCATCTCCGCGTTGCCGTGTCCGTACTCATCCCCGGTACCGAATGGTGGGTCAATATAAATCAACCGCACGCCGGGCGTGCCATCAGCGTTGCACAACTTTCCTTCATTCTTCATCTCCAACAGCCGTTTCAACACCTGCAAGTTGTCGCCGAAGATCAGCATGTTGTGCCAGCCGTCTCCGTTATTCCCGAACGAGCGGGCGGGCTGAAGCGGCACGGCCATCGTCTCAGCGAGAATATCCTCCTCGCGCTCCTTGCCGTAATAGACTAGCTCATACTCGCGCTTCTCCGGCGGGAATAGCTCGCGCGCCCACTCGCGCGGCAACTCCTCGCCGCGTTGAAGTTTTTCAACCACCATCTGGCGAAATTGATCGTTCATATGTTTTTGACAGGATTTACAGGATTCACAGAATTGAAATGTGGTTAGGAGATCGCGGTCTGTATTCTCGGTATTTGCGTTTGACTTGAACCGATGAACCGAAATTAATTAAAGGACCGATGTTAATACCGGTCGCAGTCAAGTAATTGACAAGCTGGACTTCATGTTCTTTGCAAAGGGTTTGCACGGCCTTCAATTGGACAATTACGACGCCTTCAACCAGAAGGTCGGGGCAATACTCACCGACCACTTAACCTTCATACCAAACCTTGATCGGTTCCTGTTGCTTAACATGCAGACCCTGTTTCATCAATTCAATCCGTAGCGCATTTTCATAAACCTTCTCCAGAAAACCTGACCCCAATACGTTATGCGCCTATAAGGCGCACCCGATAATTTTCGCAGTCAGGTCTTCATCTTTCATTTCCGTCCCCGCCTTCCTGTCAATCCTGTCTATTAACGTTTTTCGGAAGTGGAGTCGGCGTGTCTATTGCAGATCAGGCGCTTGAGCATCCTCAGGTCTGACGGTAAATCTCACCGCCCGCCGCAACAAACTCCGCCGCCTTCTCTTTCATACCCTCACGCAGCGCCGCCTGCTCGTCAATCTGTTTCTGCGCGGCATACTCCCGCACGTCCTGCGTGATCTTCATCGAACAGAAGTGCGGCCCACACATCGAACAGAAATGGGCCTGCTTGGCGCCTTCCTGCGGCAGCGTCTCGTCATGGAACTCACGCGCAACTTCCGGGTCGAGCGCGAGATTGAACTGGTCTTCCCAGCGAAACTCGAAGCGGGCTTTCGAGAGCGCGTTGTCGCGCATCTGCGCGCCCTGGTGCCCCTTGGCGAGGTCGGCGGCGTGCGCCGCGATCTTGTATGTAATCACGCCGTCTTTCACGTCCTTCTTGTTCGGCAGTCCGAGATGCTCTTTCGGCGTGACGTAACAGAGCATCGCCGTCCCAAACCACCCGATCATCGCCGCGCCGATCGCCGACGTGATGTGATCGTAACCGGGCGCGATGTCGGTCGTCAGCGGCCCCAGCGTGTAGAAAGGCGCTTCGTCGCACACGCTGAGCTGCCTGTCCAAGTTCTCTTTGATGAGGTGCATGGGGACGTGGCCCGGCCCCTCGATCATCACCTGACAGTCATACTCCCAGGCGATCTTTGTCAGCTCGCCGAGGGTCTCAAGCTCGGCGAATTGCGCCTCGTCGTTGGCATCGGCGATCGAACCGGGACGCAGCCCATCGCCCAGCGAGAACGACACGTCGTAGGCCGCCATGATCTCGCAGATGTCACGGAAGCGCGTGTAGAGGAAGCTCTCCTCGTGATGCGCCAGGCACCACTTCGCCATGATCGAGCCGCCGCGACTGACGATGCCGGTCGTGCGCTTGGCCGTCAGTGGTATATAGGGGAGACGCACGCCCGCATGGATCGTGAAATAGTCAACGCCCTGCTCGGCCTGCTCGATCAGCGTATCCCGATAGATCTCCCACGTCAGCTCCTCCGCCTTCCCTCCGACCTTTTCGAGCGCCTGGTAGATCGGAACGGTGCCGATCGGCACGGGCGAGTTGCGCAGAATCCATTCGCGCGTCGCGTGAATGTTCTTGCCCGTCGAAAGGTCCATCACGGTGTCGGCGCCCCACTTCGTGGCCCAGCGCATCTTTTCCACCTCCTCATCGATGGATGAGGCCACCGCCGAGTTACCGATATTTGCGTTGATTTTAACCAGGAAGTTACGACCGATGATCATCGGCTCGGACTCCGGATGATTGACGTTGGCCGGGATGATGGCGCGACCGCGCGCCACTTCGTCGCGCACAAATTCGGGTGTAACGTACTTCGGAATCGCAGCGCCAAAGCTCTCGCCCGCGTGCTGGTGCATGAGCGAGCTCCTGTCGCCATTGTTCATCACTTCCAGTGCGGCTTCGCGCCCGAGATTCTCGCGGATGGCAATGAACTCCATTTCGGGCGTAATGATCCCCCGGCGCGCGTAGTGCATCTGCGTCACAAGCTTCCCGGGCCGGGCGCGCAGCGGCGCGCGGCGCAAACCGGGAAACTCTTCGAGCCGCCCTTTGCTCTTCACCTTTGCATACTCTTCCGCGCCCGCCGTTAAATAGCCGTTGTCCTCCGGCTTCACCTCGCGCCCCGTGTATTCTTCGACGTCACCACGCGCAATGATCCAGTCGCGTCGCAGCGCCGCCAGACCTTCGCGCACGTCGCAGCGCAAGGCCGGGTCATCCCACGGGCCGCTCGTGTCGTATACGCGCACGGGCCGATTATCTTCGAGCATGCCCTCAAAATTCTTCGTCTGGTTCAGCGCGATCTCGCGAAACGGAACGCGCACGCCCGCTTGCCGGCCTTCCACATACACCTTTCGTGAATTCGGAAGCTGAACTTCATCGCTGCTTTTTTCGCGCCGCTCCTGCGTCTCTTTTGTTGTGCTCATAACTATCCACAAAACTTTCTGGCCCGGTCTGTTCGGGCCTGAAGATGGAAAAACCGCCCCACCACTCGTGAAAGGATGGGACGGTCTCTCCGCTTGTTTCTCCCTTCGACGGTGCTAACCGTATCAGGTTCAAGGGGTCTCACACGTTTGTGACTCTCAGCTTCGCCCATCATCGGCGAGGCTCCCCCGAAAACTTGCTTGATTTTCAAAAAATAATGGCGCTTATCCGCCGATAAAACTCATCGTGCGCGCCGGCTGCCTGAACCAGGGATCATTGATGTAGTGGCGCGGCTCTTTCTTCAGCACCACGCCCTCGATGTACTCGATGATCTCCGCACGCGTCGCCCCGCCGCGCACCACATCACGCAAGCTGTGCTCGGCCGTCGAGAACAGACAGGTTCTGATCTGCCCGTCGGCCGTCAATCGGATGCGCGAGCAGGCCCCGCAGAAAGGCTCCGTGACGGGCGCGATGATACCGATCTCGCCCGGCGCGCCATCGGCAAAGCGGTAGCGCGTTGCCGTCTCCGACCCGCGCTCCACCCGCAGCGGAACGAGCAGGAATCGCTCGTTGATGCGCTCGCGTATCTCGCGTCCCGGTACGACCATCTCGCGCGACCAATCGTGGCCGGAATCGAGCGGCATAAACTCGATGAAACGCATGCGTATATCATGCTCGCGGGCGAAGGCCGCAAAATCGACGACCTCCTCTTCGTTATGACCACGCACGATGACGGCATTGACTTTGATCGGCGTCAGATTGGCCCGCTTGGCCGCTTCGATCCCTTCGAGCACGCGGTCCAGCACGTCGACGCCCGTCATCTGCCTGAACATGTCACGCTTCAGGCTATCCAGGCTGACGGTAATACGGTCCAGCCCGACCTCTTTCAACCCTGCGGCGCGGCCCGGCAGGAAGTAGCCGTTGGTCGTCAGCGCGAGGTCATGGAGCCGCGGCTTGAGTGCGGAGAGCTTACGGATGATCTTTTCAATATCGCGGCGCATCATCGGCTCGCCGCCCGTCAGACGAATCTTTTCGATGCCCAGATGAACGAAGATTTCCGAGACGTATTCGATCTCCTCGTAGGAGAGCATCTGCTCTTTCGGCGCAATCGGCGGCTCGCCGTGCGGCAGGCAGTAGAAGCAGCGGAAATTGCAGCGGTCCGTCAATGACACGCGCAAATCGCGTATCGCACGGCCGTATGAATCTTTAAGTACGGGGGCCACTTTTAACCTTATTACGGCAGCAAAATTTTAGCAAGTATCATCATACGCCGCTCACACGCCTGTTCCAAGTCCGTAAGAAAAAGAATAATGGGTTATTTTGAGGTTTGGGAAGCAAGGCTGCCTCAGACCATAGCTTGCTGGACTACGGCTGTGAAGGCCTATTTTATCTTCCTGATGCTCTTCATTAGCTTCGTATAATCGTCCACGTAATCATCCAGCGCCCTGACCGTCGCCATGCCGAAAACCACTACCGGCCTGTCCGCCGTAATCACGTTGATGCTCCACTGGACCAGGCTTCCATCCAGGTCTCCGGTCCCCGACTCGACGATGTTAGTCAGACCGTTGAGAGTCTCGTTCTTCCGCTCCCCGCTCAGTTTCAAGTCATCTTCCTTCAAGCTATTTCTCAGATCGGTCAGGACCTTTTCCAACTCACCCTCTTCCGGCACGATGAAGGTCGCGGATATGCCGCTACCCTTAGTCGCCGGCGACACCTTCAGGTCTCCGTACATATCCTTCACAACCTTCCAACCTTTGGGCACTTCAAACTGGATGCCGGCCTTTTTTAGAAGATAGATATGGTCCTCAGACTTTGCCGCCGTCGCCGACTGGAATACGGGGGAGGCCGCGTTTGCCGCCATGGGTGCGGATCTTGCGCCCAACGCGGTCAGCCAAAGGGCCATCAGAATAGACCCGAGCCTGGCAGCATGTTTGGGGTAATGTGCGTTTTTAATATCTTTATGAATTGCCTGTTGATTCATCAGGGGTACTCCGTGTTGGGTCAGGGGTCGTGGTCGCATTCCAGAGGGGTAGCAGAGAGGCAGGCTCGCATGATGCCGGCCGGGACAGCTTTTCGACTGTCAAACGATAGCTTTAATCCCCGGGTACGTCAAACCGTTTCAACCCCGCCGCCGGGGCCGCCCGGTGCGACTTTTCGTCTCCTTCGGTTATAATTATCTCAGAACACCGACCGCTTACCCAGAGGAGTTAACATGACGGCCCCGGAGAAGATCGCGAAACGCCCCGGCACTATCAAGTTTAACGGCCGCATCCTTTTTCTCACCGAGGATACGTCCCTCATCCGGCGCCAGCTCGAGGGCCGTGAGGATTTGCCTTATGACCCGGACCTGGCCCTGATGAACAACATCTCGACCGATGAGATTACGCCCGGCTGGGTCTGTTTCTATTACGACGAGACCTTGGGCCGGTACGTTTACGTCGGCATGCGCGAGCAGGCCGTGCAAAAAGATGAGGTCAGGCGGGGTGGCTTCAGCGTGGTCGTTTCCGGGCTCTCGAAGGGCTGCGGCTCGTCGCGGGAAACCGCGCCCTATGCGGAAAAATGGGCCGGCATCGAGCTGGTTATCGCGCAGACGATTGAGAAAATTTACGGGCAGAATTCGCAGAACATTGGGCTGCTGACCTCGACCGACTTCGGTTTAATCGAGCGCATCCGCAACGGCGAAGAGATTCCGCTCGAAGAATTCACACGCGGCCTCGACCCCGTCTCCAAAGCGATTGTCGAATACGGCGGCCTCTTCAGCTACAACAAGGCGCGGCTCGCCGGCGAGGTTTCACCGCCCCCGCTCGAGACCAAAAGGCGTCCGATGAACATTGTCGAGAAGATCATCGCGCGCCACGCCTTCGTGACCGCCGGAAAGATCGGCGTCGAGGCGGTCAGGCCCGGCGATGCGCTCTTTGCGCTGGCCGACGTACGCTTCTCTCACGAGTACGTCACGCCGATGGCCGAATCCCTATTCAAGCAGGCGCTCGGAAAAGATGCGCGCGTGACCGAGCCCGAATCGGTCTTCGCTTTCCGCGACCACCTGACATTTCTCGGAAAGGTGATGCCGCAGAAGCACCGCGAGATGGGGCTGCTCGAACGGGCCGAGGGCCTCGCCACGACGCAGGCCAGCTTCACCGAGCGCCAGGGCATCAGGCTCTATGGCGAAAGCCCGGAGGGCGGCTCTGAAGCCATCTGCCACAACGCGGTGGTCGAAGACCTCGCGCTGCCGGGCCAGATTGTGATCGGCACGGACTCGCACACCTGTATGGCGGGCGTGCTCGGCTGCTTCGCTTTCGGCGTCGGCTCGACCGACATGGCCAACGCCTGGTACACCAAGGACATACGCATCCGCGTCCCTCAGACCGTCCGCTTTGTGCTCCGGGGCCGCAAGCGCGCCGACGTGGCGGCCAAAGACGTCATGCTCTATATCCTCGCGACCGACTATATGAAGCAGGGTAAGGGCATCGGGCAGGTGCTCGAGTTCGCCGGCGACGGCTTGAAAGACTGGCCGATGGACGAGCGCGCGACCCTGACCAACATGGCCGTCGAAGCCGGCGGCACGACCGGCATCATCGAGCCCGACGACGTGACGCTTGAGTACATTGTGCGCATGCGCGGTCTCGACCCGGAAGAGGTGCGCAAAGGTTTCTTAAAGAGCGACCCGGACGCGGAGTATGCGGCCGTCTTCGAGATCGATCTCGAAGAGATTCGCCCGATGGTCGCCACACCGGGCGACCCGCGCAACGGGATCACGATTGAAGAGCTCCCGGCAGAAGTCAAGATCGATACCGCCTACGGAGGCTCCTGCACCGGCGGCAAAATGGCCGACATGGACATGTACGCGGCGGTGCTCAAACGCGCCGTCGAAGAGGGCAAGCGTGTCGCGCCGGGCGTGCACCTCTACCTGCAGTTCGGCTCGCAGAAAATCAAGCAGTACGCGCGCGAGAAGGGCTACATCGAAATCTTCGAGCGCGCCGGCGCGGAGCTCATCGATCCCAGTTGCGGCGCATGCATTAACGCCGGGCCGGGCGCATCCAGGTCGCCGGACCAGGTGACCGTCAGCGCGCAGAACCGCAATTTCCCGGGAAGGAGCGGGCCGGGCAAGGTCTACCTCGCCTCGCCCTACGTCGTCGCCGCCTCGGCCATCGCCGGGCGCATCGTTGAGCCTTATGAGTTCTTACGCGAGCGCGAAGAAGAATTGGCCGGTGTGTGATCTTTAACCGTGAGCGAAAGTTCGATCACAAGCTATGGCAAATACGCGCGCGTCGAGTGCGAGCGGCGGTTCCTGTTGCAGGAGCTTCCCGCCGGGCTCACACGCGCCAGCCCGCACACGCAGATCACCGACAATTATATTACGGGCACACGCCTGCGCCTGCGCCAGGTACGCACGCCTGCCACGCGCGAGCGCGTTTGGAAGCTGACGCAGAAGTTTGCCCCCGCGCCGCCCGACTTTTCGCGCACGATCATCACAAACATTTATCTCTCGCCTTACGAATACGAAGTCCTCTCCGTCTTCGAGGGCAACGAGATTCGCAAGAACCGCTACCCCTTTGAGCACGAAGGGCGCGCCTTCTCCATAGACCTCTTTTTGGGCGCGCTGTGGGGACTCATCCTCGCCGAGACCAGCTTCGAAACGGATGAGGAGATGGATAACTTTCCGCTGCCGCCTTTCGCCTTCGCCGACGTGACCGACGACGAGATGTTCACCGGCGCGAGGCTGGTAGACCTCTCGCTCGATGAGATTCGTCGCCACCTCGAGCGACGCGCGCGCCGCTCTCCGGCGCAACATGATTGATCAGGAGATGACCTTTAAAAAGCCCCTTGGATTGCTTGCTTTAGTGTCCTTTATCTTCATCTCACAAGCCTGCGTGCGGAAGCCGGACGAGCCTCAGACCACGGCGAGCGCCACCCCAACGCAGGAAAGCGCGTCCGCCCAAAGCGGTCAGGCCAGCGTCCCGGTCGCCGGATCGCCCTCAACCGATGACGTCAGAGTTTTCCGCGGGAGCATCGGCGGCAAACACAGGATTGAAATGAGATTGGTGCGCAACGGCGATCGATTGTCCGGTACATACGCTTACGAAAAAGTCGGGACCAGTATTGATCTGAAAGGCGCTATCGATAAGCAGGGACACCTCACCCTTCAGGAGTTTGATACGGGCGGGAAACAGACCGGGGTGTTCAAGGGCAAGTGGAATGAGGATGCCGCAACTGCCACGATTGAGGGCGACTGGCGTAAACCGAACGGCGGGGAGGCGTCCTCCTTCTACCTCACCGAGCAACATGTCGACTTCAGCCGTAGCGGGCTCAAGCTGATTACCGAAAAGATCAATGAGGACAACAGGAATAAAAAGTATACGATCGATGCCGAGTACCCACAGATCAATGGTTCAAGCGATTATCACGTTGAGGAGTTTAATCAAAACGTTAAAGCCATGGTGACCAAAGAGGTCACCGAATGGAAGAAGGGTGCCGGCCGGGAGCCGGGAGAAAAAGATCCGGTCCCCGCTGCGTCAAACGATTATCTTAATATTGATTACAATACTACCCTTGCCACCGACGATCTCATCAGCATTCAATTCGTCGTCAATACTTATGCTCACGGTGCGGCCCACGGGTCGCAGGCCGTTGAGGTCGTTAATTACAGCCTGAAATCCGGCAAGCCGCTCAGGCTCGCCGACCTTTTCAAGCCCCAATCAAACTATTTGCAGGCAATTTCCACCTATTGCATTAAAGACTTGAAGAAGCAGGCGAGAAAAGATAATCCTCAGGAACCGCTTCTACCCGACGACTGGATTGAAAAGGGCGCTGCCGCACGGGCCAATAACTACAAGAACTGGAACATCACCAGAAAAGGACTGCTGATAACTTTCGACGTCTATCAAGTCGGGCCGTACGCCTCAGGCCCACAGCAGGTTGTGATCCCTTACAGTGCGCTCAAAGAGATGGTTAACGCCGACGGGCCCGTGTCGCAGTTCTTACGGTGAATACAAGGGGGTTTATATGACTTATCGTTCAATCGGGTTGACAGTCATTGTTGCCGGTGTCTGTGTGATCGTCTTCGGGTTGCTGATCTTTTCCGGCGGCCTGTCATGGTTCGGCCGGCTGCCGGGTGACATACGCTACGAGAGCGAGCGCGTCCGTGTTTACATACCCATCACGTCTATGCTGCTCATCTCGCTGGCGCTCAGCCTGATCGTGTACATGTTGCGTCGTTTCTTTTAGAGTCGGACCTCGTTATCATACTATAGCGGTATTCAATTGGCTGTGACCTTTGCGCCTTGGCGTGAGATCTCGGAACACCCGGAGCTGCCGGAAAATGACGACCCGTTGCGTCCCCCTGGCCAACTCCTTCCTTTTTTCCTCCGCTTTCCTCTGTGCCCTCTGTGGTTCAAATCTCCTTCTTCCATTCGCTCAACTGGATCACGCTGCATAGTCACACTCAATTGCCATACGCTATAATCGTGAAGTCGCCGTATGCCGTCTTCCCCACTGACCATTTACACCATCGGCCACGGTCGCCACGCATTCGATTATTTCCTGGGGCTGCTGCGACAGCACGAGATCGCTTTAGTATGCGACGTTCGGAGCGTAGCTCGTTCGCGCTGGCCGCAGTATAACGGGCGCGTACTGGAAGAAGCCTTACGTGAGAACGGAATCGGTTACGAGCACCTGCCGGAGTGCGGCGGCAAGGTGATTGCCCCGCCGGAAGAGCTGGCCCGCGGCCTCGACCGCATCATCGAGCTCGCCGCCGAGATGCGCGTCGCCTTGATGTGTTCGGAATCACAGCCGCTGACAAAACATGTGCGCGAGGCCCGCGCCAACTGCCATCGCGTCGGACTTCTCGGGCCGCCTCTGCGCGCACGCGGCGCGCGACTCAAGCACATCCTACCCGACGGCTCGGTGCTGGAATTAGACGAATCCCGGCTCTTTTCCGTCTGGTAAAATACACAGCCATGCCCTGGCCTTCAGCGCCTATCAACCATTTCAAATCCTAGTAGTATTCTAAATTCAAATTAAGGACTGGTCTAATGAGTGTTCAGCGTGCGGGCCGTAGAAAGGTTCTTATGCAAAAACGAAATCTACTGTTTCTTGCGGTTCTTGCTTTCTGTCTGCCATTTATGCTCTGTACGCGCACAGACCTGGAGCAGCCCCGCCCTAAATTGTGGGCTGCAATTAGCGTCAGCGATCCATTGTTCCAGGAAGGATGGACGAAGGAATTGATGCTCCATTTTACTTTGGTGAATGATGGTGATGCAGTAATCAATCCGCAGGTTAAATCGTGGAAGATTATGGTGAATGGTGTTGAATTAAAAGATTCTGGTTTCATCTCTGGTTTCATCTTCGGCAATGGTCCGAGAGGTGCTGGATCGGAAGCATTACCGCCAGGCGATAATCTTAGATTCGGGTATGCGTTAGGAGAATATTTCGGGAAGCCGGGTATCTATACAGTATCTTGGAAGGGCAATGGATTTGAGACGCTGCCGATTGTCTTCAGAGTTATGCCGCATAAAGCAGCGTAGCAGTTGAAGCTCGTTAAGCCCGCCGAACAAACACATGCGCCGGAGCCGCCGAAGCGTGGTTCTTATGCATTGAATGAGTGCCGCTCGGCGGCCCGGTGATGTGCGGCGTTATACGGATTACTCATGACTAATGGTGTATAGCTTCAAAGCCACGGAGATTAGATTTGTCGTTGAGTCTTTCGATAACTCAGATGCTCCCGTCCTTATCCGCGGGTTCGCTGGCGTCCCCGATCAGGAAGGATTCCCGACCAGGTACCTGATGCTTCAGCGCTCGATAGGAGAAGACGAGCCGGGATTTGATGAGGGCCCTTACGTCGAGTGGTGCGATCAAGGGAACTCGTGCTACGACTGCATCGCGGCTTTTGAGCTTGGGCGCAGTAACGCAAGGGTCGTCTTTCGGGAAGGGACGGATTTCGTCGAAGAAGATGGGAGACAGACGGAGCTGAGTGAACTGCTGATCGAGTTTCATGTGGGGGATGAGGAGTTTTCAGGGGTGAAGCAGCAATTGGAGGAGGTTATCTTCAGAGGGCGGGCAGACGTGTTCCGCTGTGTAGCATCCGTATAATCACTCACTGGACCGGACGGTAATCAGCTTGAGTCTCTTCTTCAATGTCAAGCACGCGCCGGTCACTTCGGGTGTTATGCTGTTTCGAGGAAGGTGCGAAAAGAATAAAAGGAGAAGTTAATATGACAAC